>WQUQ01000310.1 GCA_009782025.1 Desulfobulbus sp.
GAACGAATTTTTCCCCCTCGGCCGCGCCGACGGTGCCGCCGCGAAAATCGGCGAACAGCATGGCGACGATCATTTGGATGCCGTTGATTTTGGCGTGAAAGGTCAGATTGCCGGCGAAATAGCCGGTCTTTTTCCGCGCCGCCCGCAGTCGGTCGGCAAAGCCGGTGTACTCCAGCGGGTTGCCGGCGGTGATCTGCGTGTTGAAAAAATGCAGCGATCCCTTATCAAAGACATTGCGCAGATACCACTGGTATTCCATGGGGAAATGATGGCCGCAGGATTCGCAGACGCCGGCGAATTCACTGTACAGGTCAGGCACCCAGATGTCTTTGCAGCCGTATTGCGCCGCGTTCGGGCAACTGACCGTGCGGTCGGCGCGGGCCTGCGGGCTGGTGTAGGTGTCGGTCAACTCCAGCGGGTCGCGCGCCGGTTCGCCGCCCGCGGGCGCGGGCGTGGGCAGCACCGGCGCCGGCGCTGGGATTTCCTCTGGCTTTTTCCGCCATTTATCGAGCATCGAGGCCATTGGCAGCATCAGGCGCTTGACGAGAAGCGTGCTTTCGCCGCTGAAATCGAGAAGAGCCTTATCCACCTGTTTTTTCTGTTTTTTCAGAAAATCGTAGCGCAGCTTGTAATAGAATTTCTCGGTATTTTCCTTGGCCTGGCCGAGAAGCTCCCGCGCCGAATCGGGACGTCCCTGGTAGGCGTTTTTGCCCATATTCAGGTATTTTTTCGAGCGCAGGGCGAGAAGCCGCCTTACCTCGCCGCGGTTCAAATCCCAGGGAATATCGACCGATAATTCCTTATCGTCGCCGCTTCTCTGGCGGCGATGCAGTTCCCAGTTACGAAACGAACTGAAATTTTTCGTTGAAATCACCACATGATCGGTGGCCCGCAGCATCTCGGCGCGCAGCGTGGTAAAAAAAGCGAAGTCGTCGCGCCGCGCCCCCAGGGGCGGCTCCTGGATGACCCGGTCGATCGTGCCGTGGCGCAGATTGTCGGAAGCGGTCAGACGCAGGCGGTCGGCGCAGACCTCAACCAACTCCTTCGCCACCTTGCCGCCGTCCTCGGCCTGGTTCTCGATGGCCGCCGCGCCTTCCGGCGAAATCACCGAATAATAGCCGTGACTACACATCAGGCGGTAATCGGCCAGGCCAATGGCCTCGGCGCCGCCGGAGCCGCCTTCCGAGATCAAAGAGACCATCGGCACCGGCAGCTTGGTCATGGTGTAGATGTTTCTGGCGATCTGCTGCGCCGCGCCGGGATATTCCTCGACCGGATACGAGCCGGGCGTGAAAATATAGAAATGAATCGGTATCCCCTCGTCGGCGGCGACCTTCATATAGCGCCGCGCCTTGGCGTTGCCCTCGGGGCGGCAGGAGCCGCCGTTGCGGTATTCCTCGCCGTGGCCGCTTTCCTGGCCAATGACCATGACCGAGGCGGTGCGCGGCTTTTTGTTGACGCGGCGGACGATGGTCGCCTTGGCGCAGATCATCGCCGGATCGACGCTGGCGTCATCCTCACCGCCAAGCTCGGTGTAATCTTCATAAACGTTTTCTAAAATATCTTTCAAAGAAAAGCGCTGCGGGTTGCGGACGATGCGCACCCGCTCCATCGGCGTCAGATGCTCTTCGGCGCGCTCTTCGAGAAAGCTGATGGAAACGTTGAGTTTTCTGATTTCGCTCTGCATTTGTTCGACGGTGTAATCATACATCGTCTGCTTCAGGCGCTCGCAGGCCGCCTTGAAACCGTCGAGGTTGCCCCAGGCGGAATAGTCTTTGATTTGAATGAGATAGCTGATGCGCTCTTCGATTTTATGCAGCTGTTGCAGGAGTTCGTTCATGAGAATGGGGCCGGTCCTTAAAAAACCAGCAAGCGGTCAAGGCTCTGCCGCAGATAGTCGAGATTGGTGACGATCGGATTGCCGGATGAATCCTCGCCGCGAATTTTGGTGGCGGTGAGAAAATCCGCCGCCCGTTTTTTCGCCTCGCCGGGCGTGTCGGCCCAGACCAGGGCCAGCGCCAGATTCGGGTCATAGTCGCTGGGGATGGTGTAGGGACGATCCGATGGCACATGACTGTAGACGACCGACCAGGGATGGCTGGGAAAAGAAAATTTGCTGATGGTGCCAATCCAGGGGGCAAAGCCCCGGCGGGTATCCTCGGCGACGATGCGCAACTCGATGGCGGCGCCGCGAAACTCGATATCTTCCTGGCGATAACCCATTTGATCGCCCAGGGCCAAACGGATCTGCTCACGGATCAGATTTGGCTGCTGGCCGCGCAGGTAGCTGATGCGCGCCGAAATATCGTTTTCCACCTGGATGCGGGTGTTGACTTCGAGCAGGTAGGGCTGGCCGTTTCTGGCGACGATCCATTCCCAGGTGCCGACCGAATCGTAGCCGACATGGGCGGCAAGGCGCAGCGAATAATCGGCGATCTGCCGTAGCACCTGTTCTTCGTCAAAATCGTAGTTGAAGCAGGAGCGATGAAAGCCCGGCGCCGCCTCGACCCGTTTCTGCCGCCCGGTCGATTGGATGGTGCAGTTGCGGGAACTGAAATGGATGCGCTCGCCATGCCGCGAACACAAGAGTTGCACCTCGATGTGGTTATAGTCGCGCAGGCATTGTTCGATCAAGACGCCGCCATTGCCGAATTGCCGCTTGGCGTAGATCTGAAGCTGGCGGTAAGCGCGGCGAAATTGCCTGATCTCGCTAACTTCGACAATGCCCATGCCGCCGCCGCCGGCCGCCGCTTTGATGAGAATCGACGGATTGGCGATGCCGTCGGTTTTTTGCCGCGACAGCAGTGCCAGGGCCATTTCCTCGGCTTCCGTCTCGTTATAGATCGGCGTGTCGGTGCCGGGAATGGTCGGGATGCCCAGTTTGTTGGCCAGTTGTTTGGTGTTGATCTTGTCGCCCAACTCTTTAATGACCCGCCAGGATGGACCGATGAAGGTCAGGGCACGGTCGCGGTTGACGGCGCGGCGGGCAAAACGGTAGTCCTCGGCGAAGAAACCGTAACCGGGATGGATGGCGGTGCAGCCGGCGTGATCAGCGACCGCGAACAGATCGTTGGGCTCGGTATAGCTGGTGATTCGCCAGGCGTTCTGTTTTTCGCCCGAGGTGATGTTGCGCCGGACATGCTCCGATTCCTTGTCGGCCTCGGTGTACACCACCGCGTAATCAAGGCCGAGATCGGCGCAGGCGTTCATGATTCTGATGGCGATCTCGCCACG
>WQUQ01000311.1 GCA_009782025.1 Desulfobulbus sp.
GCCTTTGGGCGTGACTTCGATACGCGCCAGGTAATACTGCTGGACCGCGCCTTGTGGGCCGGGATCGGCGAGCAGATCGGCCGAAACCGACGCCAGTTTGCCCTCGACCACCAACTGCGGCGTGTGGGCGAAACCCGAGAAGCGGATATCGGTCAATTGTCCTGGGTGAATGCGGTCGATCAGATGCGGCGGCACCCGCGCTTCCAGCATCAGCCGTTCGTCTTGCGGCACGATGTCCATGACTCTGGCGCCAGGCTGAATGACGCTGCCCGGCGTTTGCACCGCCAGTCCGACCACGACGCCGTCGGCGGGGGAGCGCAGCAGCGTGCGATCGAGTTCGTCGCTGGCGGCGCGGAATTTTTCACCATCGGCGGCCAGTTCGCGCTGGATGTCGGCCAATTGCGCATCTATTTCTTTCAGATATTCCTGTTGCCGTTGCAGCTTCCGCAAGGTGATTTCACTGCTATTCTGCCGTGCCCGGGCATAATCGCCTTGCAGGCCGCTGTTGAGCGCGTCCAACTCGGCGCTGGTGCGCTCGAAGTCGAGCAGTTTGTTGCGCGGCGCATAGCCTTCTTTGACCAGCGCGCGGATGCTGTCGCCGCCCTGGGTCACCAGCCCCTGTTGCCGCTTGCGGGCGGCCAACTGGGCGGCGAAGCTGGCGGCGGCCTGGTCTTGCGCCTTGATGGCGGCGTCCATCGCCGCCAGTTCATTGGCATGCGCCTGGCGGCGGCTTTGGAACAGGCGGGTTTCGGTGTCGATCTGCTCGCGCACCTGCGGGTCGGAAGCGGCGTTTCGCACGTCGGCATGAAAGCTGATGCCGCTCGCGCCAATGCGCTCGGCCTGCAAGCGGTTCTGCATGACTAAGAGGCCCAGGTAGCGCAGCCGCGCCGCTTCGTAGTTGGCGCGGGCCACCCCGTCGTCGAGTTTGATCAGGCCATCGCCTTTGTGCACGGTCTGCGCCTCGCGCACCAGCACCTCTTCGACGATGCCGCCGGTCAGATGCTGCACCGGTTTGCGTTTGGTATCGATCGACACCGCGCCGGGCGCCGGCACGCCCTCATCGAGCGGCGCCAGCACCGACCAGGCGACGATAATAATGACGGCCAGGCCCAGGCCGATCAATCCGTAGCGTATCGGCTTCGCGATGTCGGCGCTGACCTCTTCCTCCACGGGCCTCGGCGCCGCTATTGCGGCGGCGACCGAAGCTTGTTCTCTCACGACGATAGCGTTGTCCATTTTTTCAAAGGGTCAGACTGTTATTTCATTTTCATATCAAAACGGAATTTTTACCGTTTCCTGTGGATTCTGCGTCCTGGATTCTGCGCAGGGTGACGCGCTTCGCTTCGCGCAGAATGACACCGAAGTAAGGCCAGTCATGCCCGCGTACGTCATTTTACCCCTCAGTCATTTCGCGCGTGTCATTCTGCGCGTAGTCGCAGAACGCGGAATCTATGCTTTTTTTGCTAGATGGATTCTGCGACTTCGCTTCGCTTCGCGCAGAATGACACCGGGGTAAGGCCAGTCATTCCCGCGCGTGTCATTCTACTCTCCAGTCATTCCGCGCGCAGTCGCGGAATCCATCTGCCGGTATGACGCGGAGGTGGGACCAGTCATTCTCTCATGTGCCATTCTACCCCGCAGTCATTCCGCGCATGTCATTCTACCTTCCAGTCATTCCGCGCGTGTCATTCTGCGCGTGTCATTCTGCGCGTAGTCGCAGAACGCAGAACGCGGAATCCATCTGCCAATTTGCCGCAAGATCGTTCCAGTCCGGGTTATTCTTTTCAATCAGGTCAATTTTCCACTGTCTGTTGCGGTTTTTAATCTTCTTTTCAAGTTCTATTGCCGCAACAATATCCTCGCCCTGCTCATACCAGACAAGGCGGGTAACGCCATATTTACCGGTGAACCCTTCAAAAAGATGATGCTTGTGTTGGTATATGCGCTGTTCAAGGTTGCTGGTTACGCCGGTATATAAAGTGCCGCGTTTTTTGCTGGCAAGAATATAAACATAGCCTGTCTTGGCCATTACTCGTCCTCGGAGAAATGGATTCTTGCACCATGGATTCTGCACCATGGATTCTGCGACTCCGCTTCGCTCCGCGCAGAATGACGCAGGGGTAAAGCCAGTTATTCCGCGAAGTTACATTCTACCTCCCAGTCATTCCGCGCGCAGTCGCGGAATCCATGCTTTTGGGTAGATGGATTCTGCGACTTCGCTTCGCTCCGCGCAGAATGACGCCGAGATAGTTCCTGTCCCCTGTCTCCGTCCTCTGTCCCCTATCACCCCTCCTCTGTCTTTTGCGCAACGGCGAGTGGGGCGACGGCGGCGCCGGGCAGTATGCCCCGTGCCCTGGCCGCCGCCTGGGCCAGCGTGTTCATCACTTCGCCATGCGAGCCGAACAGTTGCATCATGCCGTCGCGCAAAAGGAGCAACTTGTCCATGACGCTTAAAACGCTGTGGCGGTGGGAGATGACGACAACCGTCGAGCCGGCGGCTTTCAGTTCGAGCACCGCCTTGACCAGCGCCGCCTCGCCCACCTCGTCGAGGTTGGAATTGGGTTCGTCGAGCACCACCAGCACCGGGTCGCCGTAGACGGCGCGGGCCAGGGCGATGCGCTGGCGCTGTCCGCCGGAGAGGAAACCGCCGCCGGGGCCGATCTTGGTGTCATAGCCCTGCGGGAAGCGCAAAATCATTTCGTGCACGCCGGCAATCCGCGCCGCCTTCACCACCTTGTCGGCGTCCACTTCGGCAAAACGGGCGATATTTTCGGCGATGCTGCCTTCAAGCAATTCCACGTCCTGCGGCAGGTAACCGAGCCAGGGGCCGGCCTCGGTCTTGTCCCAACTGGCGATATCGACGCCATCAAGCCGCACCTTGCCGGAAAAGCAGGGCCAGACGCCGACCAAAAGCCGCGCCAGGGACGATTTGCCCGAGGCGCTGGGGCCGATGACGCCCAGCGTCTCGCCTGGCTGCAAGGCGAAATTGATGTTGCGCAGCACGGGAGTCTGGGTGCCGGGCGGCGCGGCGTGCGCCGCTTCCACTGTCAGTTGGCCCATGGGGCGCGGCAGCGACATGCGCTCGGGCGGGGCCGGCGTGATGTCGAGCAGGCGGTTCAGCCGGTCGTAGGCGGAACGGGCGGCGGCAAAGCTCTTCCAGGCGGCGATGGCCTGCTCGACCGGGGCCAGCGCCCGGCCCATTAAAATGGA
>WQUQ01000312.1 GCA_009782025.1 Desulfobulbus sp.
CCCGCTCTGGCGTCACGGCCAGACCCGCGACGGCCCGCTGCATGGCGAGCATCGTGGCGTTGAGGATATTGAGCCGGTCGATTTCCTCGACGCTGGCCTCGGCCACGGCCCAGGCGACGGCCCGCTCGCGGATCAGCGCGGCCAGTTCGCCGCGTTTCTTTTCGCTCAGTTTTTTGGAATCGTTCAGACCAGAAATCGGCCGGGCCGCATCGAGAATCACCGCCGCCGCAACCACCGGCCCCGCCAGCGGCCCGCGCCCGGCTTCGTCGATACCGCAGACGAGGCCGGGGGGAACGATCAGTTCGGGAAGGTTCAGGGTGTCCCCAGACATTCGATGACCGCCTGGGCGGCTTTTTCTGCCGTGTTCTGGCGCAGTTGCAGGTGGATGTCGGTGAAGGCGTCGGCCACGGCGCGGGCGTTTTCCTTGTCGGCATACAGTTTGAGCAGGGCAGCGGCGAGGTTTTCCGGCGTGGCGGCGTCTTGCAGGATTTCCGGCACCACCTCACGGCCAGCCAGGACGTTGGGCAAACCGACGAAGGGCTGGCGCACCAGGTGCCTGGCGATCCAGTAGGTGGCGCCGGTGACCTTGTAGGTGATGACCAGCGGCCGCTTGATGAGCGCTGCTTCGAGCGTTGCCGTACCGCTGGCGACCAGCGACACGTCGGCGGCGCCGAGGGCATCCTGGGCATGGCCGAAAAGCAGGCGGAACGGCAGATCGGCGGCCTGCTGGCGATAGATTGCCGCCTCGAATTGCAGGCGTGTCTCGCGCGTCGCCAGTGGCACGACGAACAGCGCCTCGGGCAGATGTTCACGAACCTGCCGGGCAGTCTGCACGAAAGTGTCGGCCATTAGCGCCAATTCGCCTTGGCGACTGCCCGGCAGCAAGGCGAACACCGGCGCCTTGGCGGGTATCTGCAAGGCTTCGCGCACGGCCGATTGGCTGGTTTCGAGCGGAATGATGTCGGCCAGGGGATGGCCGACGTAGGTCACGGGAATGCCGGCTTTTTGATACAGCGGCGGCTCCATCGGGAACAGCGCCAGGATGCGGTTGACGGCGCGGCCGATTTTTTTGATCCGGCCGCCGCGCCAGGCCCAGATCGACGGGCTGACGTAATGGATGGTGGTGATGCCGGCGGCTTTCAGGTCGACTTCGAGTCCGAGATTGAAATCAGGCGCATCGACGCCGATGAAGATGTCGGGACGTTGGTCGAGCAGACGTTTTTTCAGGCGTCGGCGGATACCGGCGATCTCCCGGAAATTGCGCAGCGCATCGAAATAACCCATGACCGAGAGTTTTTCCAGCGGCCACCAGGCATCGAAGCCTTGCGCCTGCATTTTCGGGCCGCCAATGCCGAAAAATTCCACCGCCGGCAAGCGCTCTTTGAGCGCCGCGATCAAATGGCTGGCCAGCAGGTCACCGGAGGCTTCTCCGGCCACCATGGCAATCCGTACCGTTTTCATGTCAGCGGATGATGCCGCGCTTTGACACCTCGAAGAAATCGACCAGAAGCTGCACGTCCGGTTGCGTCCTGGCCTCCTCGGCCAGCTTTTGTTTGGCTTCTTCCAGCAACAGGCCTGATTTGTACAAGGTCCGATAGGCGCGCTTCAGGGCCGTCAGCGAATCGGCGGTAAAACCACGACGCTTCAAGCCCTCGACGTTGATGCCATAGGGTTGGGCGGTATTGCCTGCCGCCATCAGGTAGGGCGGCACGTCCTGCACCACGATGGAGCCGGCCGCCGTCATGACGTGGGCGCCGATCCGGCAAAATTGATGGACGCCGGTATAGCCGCCGAAAATGGCCCAGTCCTCGACAACGACGTGACCGGCCAGTTGGGCGTTGTTGGCGAAAATGGTCTTGTTGCCGACCTGGCAGTCGTGGGCGATGTGGACATAGGCCATGATCCAGTTGTCGTCGCCGAGGCGGGTCACGCCGGCGTCCTGAACGGTACCCAGGCTGAAGGTGCAGAATTCGCGGATGGTGTTGCGGTCGCCGATTTCCAGGCGGGTCGGCTCGCCGCCATATTTCTTGTCCTGCGGCACCTCGCCCAGCGAACTGAACTGAAAGATGCGGTTGTCGCGCCCGATCCGGGTGTGGCCGTTGATGACCACGTGCGGCCCGATGACGGTGTTCTCGCCGATCTCGACATGCGGCCCGATGATGCTGTAGGGGCCGATCTCGACGTTGGCGGCAATCCGGGCGGCCGGATCGACGATGGCGGTGGGGTGAATCATGGTCAAATATCCCGCTTGGCGCACATCAGCATGGCTTCGGCGACAAGCTGGCCGTCGACCTTGGCTTCCGCCTTGAATTTTCCGACGCCGCGCATCTGGCGCAGCATTTCGACGTGCAGGTGCAACTGGTCGCCCGGCATGACCACCTTCTTGAAGCGGCATTCGTCGATGCCGACGAAGTAGAACAATGAATGCGGGTCCGGCTTGGCTTCCAGGGTTTTGAACGACAGGATGCCGGCAGCCTGAGCCAGCGCTTCCGTAATCAACACGCCGGGCATCACCGGATAGTGCGGAAAATGACCGGCGAAATACGGCTCGTTGATCGAGACGTTCTTGTAGGCATGGATGAATTTGCCTGGCTCAACCGCGACGACCCGATCCACCAGCAGGAAGGGATAACGGTGTGGCAGGTGTTCAAGAATTTCATGAATATCCATTTAATCAACTTTCTATAACAGTTTCTTCAAGTTTTTTATTAAGTAATTTTTCAAGTTCGGATACCCGCTCGGCCAGCCGGGCCAGATGGCGAATCTGCGCCGCGTTGTGCAACCAGCGGCCGTGCTCTTCAAGCGGGAAAACGCTGGTGTACTGTCCGGGCCGGGTGATGTTTTTCATCACCAGCGAACCGCCGGAAATCACCGCGCCGGAAGCGATGGTCACATGCCCCGAAATCATCGCCGCGCCGCCGAGGATCACGTTGTCCTCCAAGGTAACGCTGCCGGCCATGCCGACGCTGCCGGCGATCACGCAATGGCGGCCGATGACGCAGTTGTGGGCGATCTGGATCTGGTTGTCGAGCTTGCTGCCATCGCCGATCCGGGTGTCGTCGAGCGCGCCGCGGTCGATGGTGGTATTGGCGCCGATCTCGACATCGTCGCCGATGACGACCCGGCCAATCTGCGGAATCTTGATCCACTGCCCGCCTTCCGGCGCGAAGCCGAAACCATCGGCGCCGATCACCGCGCCGGCATGCACGATACAACGCCGGCCAATCTGGCAGCGGTCATAGACCGTGACATGGGGATACAACACGCTGCCGTCGCCAATCGCCACGCCGTCGCCGAGCGCGCAACCGGGATGAATCACGACCCCCTCGCCCAGCGTGACACCGGTGCCGATACTGACGTTGGCGCCGATACAGGCGCTGGCCGGCACGGGCGAGGCGCAACTGGCCGCGGCATGGACGCCGGGAACGGCGGCCACTGGCGGATTGAGCAAGGCCGCCAGACGCGCGTAATAGGCGTAGGGATTCTTGCAGACGATGCGCGGCAGGCTGACGGCGTCGGCGAATTCCGGCGCCAGGATGACCGCCGAGGCGCGCGTCGTCTGCAACTGGCCGCGATACTTGATGTTGGCGAGAAAGCCGATTTCACCCTCGCCGGCCGAAGCCAGCGTGGCGACCTGGCGGATGCGCGTTTCTCCGTCGCCAAGCACATCGCCGCCCAGACGGGCGGCGATGTCGACCAGCGAGAGAACCCCTGGATCGGGCATTACTTGCCTTCGGAAAGCGCCTTGATGACCCGATCGGTGATGTCCAGACGGGGGCTGACCCAGACCACGTCTTGCAGGATCAGGTCGAACTTGTCGGTTTCGGCAATCTGCTTGATGGCGCGGTTGGCTTTGTCGATCACCGCAGCGTTTTCCTCGTTCTGGCGCAGGTTCAGATCTTCGCGGAACTCGCGCTGGCGGCGCTGGAATTCGCGGTTCAGTTCACTGAACTCCTTTTCCTTGGCGCGACGGTCGCTTTCCGCCATCGTCACCGAGTTTTTCTCCAGATTCTCTTGCAGCCCCTGCAACTTCTTGGCCATATCCTGCAAATCCTGGTCGCGCTTGGAAAACTCGCTTTCCAACTTCTTGGCCGCCTTCTGGGCTGCCGGCGCATCGCGGAAAATGCGCTGGGTATTGACGTAACCGACCTTCAATTCGGCAGATTCGGCAGCCGTGACGCCGGTCATGAACAAGGCCGACAACAGTCCGGCAACAACGAGAGACTTGACTTTCAAAATTACACTCCTGGATCAAAAAGTGGTGCCCATCTGGAACTGGAACGCCTCGGTATCGTCCCCTGATTTTTTGTTGATCGGTACGCCGAGGCTGAATTTGAGCGGCCCCATCGGTGAAATCCACGAGGCCGAGACGCCGGTCGAATAACGAAGATCGCTCAGACTCATTTTCTGATTCGCGCCGTTCATATCCTTGCCCCAAACCTGGCCGGCATCAAAGAACACACCCAGACGAAAACTCTTTTCCATGCCCGGCAAGGCCCACATCAATTCAGCATTGCCCACGATCCGGCGCGTACCGCCCAGGCTTTCGCGGTTGCCATAGGTCGTGTCGACCGGGCCGAGGCTGGCGGCCTTGTAGCCGCGCACAGAACCGACGCCGCCGGCATAGAAATTCTTGTAAAACGGCATTTCACCGGTATTGCCATAGCTGTTGGCATAGCCCAGCTCGCCATTCAGCATCAGGGTAAAGCGCTTGCTCAACGGGAAGAAATGCTGCAACTGGTAGGTCGCGCGATAATACTGCTGATCGCTTCCCGGTAGCGTGATTTCCAGGCCCGCCCGCTGAAAGGTGCCCTTGGTCGGGAAGAAGAAACTATCCTTGCCGTCGCTGACCCAGTTCAGCGTCAGCGGGAAGGTCAGGTCGCGCTTGCTGTCCGATCCGGGATAACCGACGTATTGCTGGTAGCGTATCGGGCTGGTGTCATCGATTGAAATGGCCGTGTAATCAACGCCAAGACCAAAGCCGACCGACTCCTTTTCGCCGATGGGAAAACCGAAACGAATACCGCCGCCGGTGGAGGCGGATTTGTAATACGCCAGCGCCAGACTGCTGGTGTCGATCGTGCGGTGATAGACATCGAAGCCCTGGCTGACGCCATCGACGGTGAAATAAGGATTGGTGTAGGACATCACATAGGTCCGCTGCGACTTGGCCGAGTTGACCTGGATGCCCACGTTGTTGCCGCTGCCCATGAAATTGTCCTGCGAAATGGCGCCGGAAAGGATCAGCTTGTCGGTACTGGAAGTGCCAAGGCCGAGCATCAGATTGCCGGTCGGCTTCTCGGTGACATTGAGGTTGACGTCGACCTGGTCGGCCGTGCCGGGCACGGCCGGCGTTTCGACGGTGACATCGGTGAAGTAGCCAAGCCGGTCGATGCGTTCCTTTGAATTGGTAATGCGTTCCGCGTCGTACCAGCCGCCTTCCATCTGGCGAATCTCGCGGCGAACCACTTCATCGCGGGTGCGGGTGTTGCCGGTCACGTTGATGCGCCGGACATAGACCCGTTTGCCGGCATCGACGAAGATGGTGAAGGCCACCTGGCGCTTCTCCTTGTCGATCTCGGGCGTCGCGTTGACGTTGGCGAAAGCGTAGCCTTCCTTGCCGAGGCGGTCGCTGATCGCCTTGGTGGCATTGTTCAACTGCTCGCGCGAAAAAACATCGCCCGGTTTGATCGTAATCAGTTTTTTCAGTTCTTCTTCGGATACCGAAAAATCGCCGGCCAGCTTGATCGACGACACTTGATAACGCTCGCCTTCGATGATGTTGAGGGTGATGTACACATCCTGTTTGTCGGGCGAAATGGAAACCTGCGTCGATTCCACGGCGAACTCCAGGTAGCCCTGGTTCATGTAGAAAGACCTCAGTTTTTCCAGATCGGCCGCCAGTTTCTGGCGGGAATACTGGTCGTTCTTGGTGTACCAGGTCAGCCAGCCGGGCGTGGTCAACTCGAACAGGCCGAGCAGGGTCTTCTCGTCGAAGGCCGTGTTGCCGATGATGTGGATCTGCTTGATCTTGGCTGCTTCGCCTTCATCGATATTGAAGTTGATGCCGACCCGGTTGCGTTCCAGCGGCGTCACCGTGGTGGTGATGTTGGCCGCGTATTTGCCGCGCGACAGATACTGCCGCTTGAGTTCCTGCTCGGCCTTGTCGAGCAGCGCCCGGTCGAAGATGCGCCCTTCGCCGATGCCGGTATCCTTGAGCGCCTTGATGATGGCGTCCTTCTCGAACTCCTTCATGCCGACGAAATCGATCGTGGCAATCGCCGGCCGTTCCTGGACGACGACGACCATCACGTTGTTGTCAACCTCGATGCGGACATCCTTGAAGAAACCGGTGGCGAACAGCGCCTTGATCGCCTGCGCCGATTTTTCCGCCGTCAGCGTATCGCCGACCTTGACCGGCAGGTAGCTGAAAACCGTTCCCGCCTCCGTGCGCTGGATGCCTTCGACGCGAATATCCTTGACGGCGAAAGGCTCGAACGCCCACGCCGGAACGGCAAACAGGCTGGCAATCAAGGCGGATAGCAGGGATCGATTCATCATTCAGCCCGAAAACAGGCGATTCAAGTCGTTGAAAAAAGCGAAAGCCATCAGGGCGAGCAAGAGGGCGATTCCGATCTGCTGGGCAATTCCCATGGCGCGCTCGGAGAGCGGCTTTTGCCTGACGACTTCGAGCGCATGATACATCAAATGCCCGCCGTCCAGCACCGGGATGGGCAGCAGATTGAGCACACCGAGACTGATGCTGACCACAGCCATGAACTTGACGTAATAATCGAGGCCGAGCCTGGCCGACTGCCCGGCGTAGTCGGCAATCGTCACCGGCCCGGAGAGGTTCCGCCACGAGACTTCGCCGGTCAGCATGCGGCCCAGCATGACCAGGCTGAACACCGCCTTGTCCCAGGTCTCCAGGAGCGCCTTCTTCCCGGCGTCGATGAAACCGTAGCGGACGAAGGCGCGGATCTCGCGCTGCGCGCCCTCGCCGCCCGCCACCGCCACGCCGATTCTGCCTACCCGCACGCCGCTCTCGGTCACGGCTTCGGGAACCACCTCGACGGTCATGTTCCGGCCATCGCGCACGAACTCGACGCGCACCGTCCGCTCAGCCGCGGCGCGAATATGCAAAACCAGTTCGTGCCACAGGGCAATCGGCTGGTCATCGAGCGCCAGCACCCGGTCGCCCGGCAGCAGACCGGCTCGTCCCGCCGGGCCGTCTTTCTCCACCCGACCAATGACCGCCGGCAGGCGCGGGCGAAAAAAGACAATCCCTATGCGTTCCAGGGCATCCCCCTGCCAGCCCTGCTCCCTAACCTCTGCGAGAAACAAGCGCCGCACCGCGATTTCGCCCTGCTCGTTGATGACTTCCAGGTCGACGCTCTCGTGATCGACAGCTTTTTTCAGCAACAGCCAGCGCAGATCGTCGAAAGTTGCCACCGGCTGCCCGTCAACGCGGCGCACCTGTTCGCCGCCCGCGATGGCGGCGGCGGCCGCCGGCGTGCCGTCCGGCGGGGCGCCGAGAATGGGCAGCAATTCGGTGCTGCCGGCCATGAAAACGCCCCAGTAGAGGACAACCGCCAGCAGGAGATTGGCGACCGGCCCGGCGGCGACAATCAGGCTGCGCCGGCCGACCGACTGCCGGTTGAAAGCCCGGTGCGCCTCTTCCGGCGCCACCTCGCCTTCGCGCTCGTCGAGCATCTTGACGTAGCCGCCGAGCGGAAAGGCGCTGATGGCCCACTCGGTGCCGTCGCGCCCGGATTGCCTGCACCAGATCACCCGGCCGAAACCGATGGAAAAGCGCAGTACCTTGACGCCGCACAGGCGCGCCACGACGTAATGGCCATATTCATGAACCACAATGAGGACGCCGAGCACCACCGCGGTAGCAGCCAGATAGAACGGCAACTCGCTCATGCGAAACCCCCTTCCTGGATCATTCGCCCGGCGCAACGGCGGGCCGCCGCATCGGCGGCCAGAACGTCATCCAGACTCCCCTCGGGGCCGGCCGGAACGGCCTGCAATACCGCCTCGTTGAGGCGGGCGATGCCGAGGAAAGGCAGAGCGCGATCGAGAAAGGCAGCGACCGCGACTTCGTTGGCAGCATTGAGAATGGCCGGCGCGGTGCCGCCGGCGCGCAATACGTCGTAGGCCAGTTGCAGACAGCGAAAACGCTCCAGATCAGGCGGCTGGAAATCGAGACGGCCAACCGCCAAGAGATCGAGCGGCTCAACGCCCGCCTCGATGCGCTCGGGCCAGGCCAGCGCACAGGCAATCGGCGTGCGCATGTCGGGGTTGCCCAACTGCGCCAGCAGCGAGCCATCGTTGTACTGCACGGCCGAGTGCATCACGCTCTGCGGATGGACGACCACCTCGATCATTTCCGGCGGCGCGGCGAAAAGCCAGTGGGCTTCGATGACTTCCAGCCCCTTGTTCATCATCGTCGCCGAATCGACCGAAATCTTGCGCCCCATGACCCAGTTGGGATGAGCGCAAGCCTCTTCCGGCGTCACTCGCTGCAAATCGGCCAGCGGCGTGTTGCGAAAGGGGCCGCCGGAGGCCGTCAGCAGGATGCGGCGAACGCCGCAGGCCGCGAGTTGGCGTTCAAATCCACAACCGAAATCGGCCGGCAGCGACTGGAGGATGGCGTTGTGCTCGCTGTCGACCGGCAACAGCGTCGCGCCGTGCTCGCGCACCGCGTGCATGAACAATTCGCCGGCCATGACCAGCACTTCCTTGTTGGCCAGCATCACCTTCTTGCCGGCCCGGGCGGCGGCCAGCGTCGGTTCCAGACCGGCGGCGCCGACGATGGCGGCCATCACGGCATCGACTTCCGGCGCGGACGACAACTCGACCAGCGCTTCGACGCCGCAACGAATCTGCGTTG
>WQUQ01000313.1 GCA_009782025.1 Desulfobulbus sp.
CCGCCGAGCAGGGCGCCCAGCGCGCCGTGGCGGCCATTGAGGGCGGCGCTGAACTGGCGCAGGTTATCGAGGCTGGCCGCCAGCGCCGATTGGGCGTCGGTCAGGTGCTGGAGATTGGCGACCAGGTGCTGAATGTCGGCCACCAGTTGCGGCAGGCCGGCCGTCGCGTCGCCGCTCAACACGTCGCGGCGGGCGCCGTCGGCCAGCGGCGGATCGTCGAGCATGCCGCTGAAGGCGCGCAGACTGGCGCCGCCGACCACGCCGCGTTCGAGCGTGAAAACCGAGGAGGTGCGCAGCCAGCGCGCCTGGCTGACCGGCACGTTGATGTGGAACAGCGCCTTGCCGTCCTCGCCGAGTTCGATGCGGGCGATGCGGCCGATGACGAAACCGGAGAAGGTGAGGCTGCTGCCGACGCTGACCCCCTCGGCGCTCTCGGCGGCCAGCACCAGATGCTGATTGCTCTCGAACACGCCACGGGCGCTGAGCACGAACAGCACGAAACCCGCCGTCAGCAGCAGCGTCAGCGCCGCCAGCGCGGCGGCTTTTTGCGGGGCATGGGGAATATCCGGCGGGGCGAAGGGCGGTTCGGGCGTGGACATGTCGTTTCCTAAAGACGGGGCAGCACCAGCAAGGCAGCTTCGCTGACGATCAACAGCGCCAGCAGGCGGGCCATCACCCGCATCTGGCGCGCCGCCGGGTCGCTTGGGCCGCCTTCGATGACGATGGTGGTTGGCGCCAGGCCGACGATGCCGGCGAAGAGCAGCAGTTTGACCGTGAACACCAGCGCCGTGGCCGGATCGAACACCTCGCCGATCAGCCGCGCATAACCGGCCAGCGCCCACTGACTGAGGCCATGGACGACCAGATAGGCGACAACCAGGAGGCTGATGCCGCCGAACACGGCCAGCGCCAGCACGGCTCCGGCACCGCCGGCGACGTAGGGCAGCAACTGGCGATAGCTCGGCGGCAGCGCGCCGGGCGGGCGGGCCAGTTGCTGCATGGTGATCGGAACCAGACGCAGGGCGACGAACAAGGCCGCGACCAGCGGCGTCAGTTCCAGCGCCAGAACGCGGATCACGGCCTCCAGCGCCAGATGCGACAGGCCGTAGCTGGCGCTGGTGACGGCGATGATGCGGGTCAGCACCGTGCCGACCAGAATGCTGGTCAGCAGGTAGCCGGGCAGCATTTGCCAGGCGCCGAGGCAGAACACGGCGGCCAGAGCGCGCCCGTTTCGGCGGTCGTAACAGGATGGTGACAGAACGGCGACCAGGGCCAGCGCGGCAAACCCGATCAGCCGTCGCTGCCGCGCCAGCCAGCGCCGGCAGCGGCGGGAGATGTCGAGGGAATCAGCCATGGGGCGCTTGCAGGTCATGTCCAGCCCGTATATTGACACGCTTTCGCCGGCGCGCTGCGCCAGCCGGCGGCATCGTGACGAGCGGCGGCGGTATAATCCGCCGACCCATGAAACCGAACCGCCCTTCCGTGCGCATTGCCGTGTCTTTCCGGCTGCTGGCCGCCGCCGCGATCTTTGCCGCGCTCGGCGCTTGCCAGAGTATCGATACCCGGCCGGTCGATAGTCCGCCGACCGCCAGTAAAACCGGGCAGACCCAGACCACGCCGCCGACCGCCGCCGAGCCGAGCGGCGACCGTTATGTCCGCATCGGCTATGCCTGCTGCAACCTGCGTCATGACGGCGACTGGATCGGCGATTCCAACCAGGCCCGCTTGCCTTTCGTGCCGGTTGGCACGCCGATCAGGATCAGGAAGATCGACGGCCAGCACGCCGAGGCCGAGGTCGACGGCAAGCCGATGCGCTTCGCTCTCGATTCCGGCCAGCAGGCGGAAAGCATCGAACCGTGGCTCAACAAGATCGTCGTGCCCGATGATCCGAAAGCGCGCCTGGCCAAGTTTCCGGCGCGCACCCGCAACGCCATCGCCAAGGGAAAATTGCACAAGGACATGAGCCGCGAGCAGGTCATCATGGCAGTCGGCTACCCGCAGACCGCCGGCAACCCGAAGCTCGACGGGACTTATTGGCGTTACTGGTGGTCGAGTTTCGGGCCGTATTACGTCTACTGGACGAAGGGCGGCGCCGTCAGCAAGATCCGCGGCGACGCCGAGACCGTCGACGCCGTGACTTACAGCGGCAAATGACGCAGCCTCAAATGACCCGCGCCAGATTGCGCAGAAAGGTCGCCGCATCCTGAAAGCCGACGATGCGCACGCTATCGACCTGACGCCCGTCGGCGGTGAAAAAGAGGATGCCGGGCGGCCCGTACAGCTTGAAGCGGTCGAGCAGCGCCTTGTCCTCATCGCTGTTGGCGGTGACGTCGGCCTGGAGCAGCGTGAAGCCGGCCAGTTTCTCGCGCACGGCCGGGTCGGAGAAGGTGAATTTCTCCATCTCCTTGCACGAGACGCACCAGTCGGCATAGAAATCGAGCATCACCGGCCGGCCGGCGGCGGCGATGCGGCGCTCCAGTTCGGCCACCGAGCGCACCGGCTCGAACGGCAGCCGGGCCGGTTCGGCGGCGTTCGAGCCGCCGCGCAGGCCGGCCAGCGGTTGCAGCGGGTCGCGCCCGCCAGCCAGGGCGCCGAGCAACAGCGCCGCGCCGCTCAACAACATGACGATGCCGATGCCTTTCCAGAAGCGCTGGCCGCCGCGCGCCTGAGGCGGCAGCGGATCGAGGGCATGCAGGTAGATGGCCGGGATAATCAGCAGCAGCGCCCAGCCGAACATGCTGACGACCGCCGGCAACAACGGCGACAGCAGCCACAGCGCGGTGGCCAGCAGGAGCACGCCGAAGCCTTTCTTGACGTTTTCCATCCACGGCCCCGTTTTCGGCAGCAGCGAACCGCCGGCAACGCCGACAGCGATCAGCGGCGCGCCCATGCCGAGCGCCATGACGAACAGCGCCGCGCCGCCGAGCACCGCGTCGCCCGTCTGACCGATATAGAGCAACGCTCCGGCCAGCGGCGCGGCGACGCAGGGACCGACGATCAACGCCGACAGCGCGCCCATCAGAAATACGCCAATGCCGCGCCCGCCGCGCAGATGGCCGGATTCTTCCGCCAGCCGGCTCTGCAACGCGGTCGGCAGTTGCAGTTCGTAGAAGCCGAACATCGAGAAGGCGAGCAGTACGAAAATCAGGGCGAAAGCGCCGAGCGCCCAGGCGTTCTGCAAGACCGCCGAGAGCAGCGTGCCGCTGAGGCCGGCGGCGACGCCGGCGGCGGCGTAGGTCAGCGCCATGCCCAGCACGTAGGCCAGCGACAGGGCCAGGCTGCGCGCATGCGAGGCGCGCTGGCCCTGGCCGGCGATGATGCCGGAGAGGATGGGAATCATCGGCAGAACGCAGGGTGTCAGCGACAGACCGATCCCGGCGGCAAAAAAGAAGGCGAGGATGGTCCAGAAACCCGCATCGCGCAGCATCGCGGCAATCGCGCCGCTCTCGTCGCCGCTGCTTGCCGCGCCAGCGGCCTGGCTCGGCGTCGCTGCCGGATCGGGCAGGGTCAGATCCAGCGTCTGCGTCTGCGGCGGATAGCAGATGCCGGCCTCGGCGCAGCCCTGCACCGTCACCTTGAGGCGCAGCGGCAACGGCCCGGGAGCGCTGCGTTCGACCGGCAGGCGGATGGCGACCTGGTTGTGATACACCTCGACCTTGCCGAAGGTATCGTCATCCTTCTCCTTGCCCTTGGGAAAAACCGGCTCGCCAAGCGTTGCCGCGTCGCTCTCGATGGCAAAGCGGAATTTGTTGCGATACAGGTAGTAATTCCTGGCGATGGCGACGACGACCTCGATGGTCTGGCCGTCCAGCGCCCGGGCGCTCGGCCTGAAAGCCACCGCCGGATCAAGGAATTCCTCGGCCTGCGCCGCGCCGGCCAACAAGGCAAAAAGCAGCAGCAACCAGCGCATCATGGCTGCGTTTCCTCGGCCAGCCAGTCCAGATAGGCCGGCAGGCCGCGGCTGATTGGCACGGCGATGATTTCCGGCACGGCATACGGATGCAATTCACGGATACGCGCTTCAAGCGCCGCATAGCGCCCGGCGGTGGTCTTTATCAGCAGCGGCACCTCGCTCGCCGATTCCACCGCGCCCTGCCAGCGGTACACCGATTGCACGCGCGGCAGCAGGTTGACGCAGGCGGCCAGTTTTTCCTCGATGACAGCCAGCGCGATGGCATTGGCGACGGCCTCGTCGGGGCAATTGCTTATCAACAGTAGCGGTTCCATCGGCGAATTTTACTTGAGCCGGCGGTCACGCGGGCGCCCCTTCGAGTCAAAGTCTGGATGGCTTCCCTTGGCGTCTTCTTCGTTCGCGCCAAAGTTTGGAAAAAGCGCCGGAAATGACCGCTCGTCGCATCCGAGCATCCGAGCATCTGTTCGTCTGTTCGTCTGTTCGTCTGTTCGTCTAAGTTCCGGTTACAGAAAAGTTCCCCAAATTTCAAAATTTTTTTCGCGCTTTCATCCATTAGCGTAAAGGAACCGGGCATGTATGCAGATTCATGGCGACCCATTCGCGCGGTTACCCTGAGGCCGCGCAACCTCCGCTGCGCGGCGGGCTTTACCCTGATCGAACTCATGATCGTCGTGGCGATTATCGGCATTCTTGCTGTCATCGCTGCGCCGGCTTATCGAAATTACGTGCTGCGCGCCCGCCTGACGGAAGCCACCAACGCGCTCTCCAGCATTCGCGCGGAGAAAGAGCAGTTCTATCAGGACAACCGCACCTATGTCGGGTCGCCATGCAGCATGGCTGGGTTGGAGAGTTTCAATATCACCTGCACTCCCGTCGAGACGGCCAGCACATACACCATCGTCGCCACTGGCTCGGGACCAGCAGCGGGTTTCGTCTACACCATCAATCAGGCCGGGGTGCGAGCCACGACCAGTACCGCTACGGGATGGGGCGGCGCCAGTACCAGTTGCTGGAATGTCCGCGAGGGCGGGTCATGCTGACCTTGCCGCGGCAGCCTGGCTTCACGCTGATCGAACTGGTCATCGTCATGCTCGTCATCGGCATCCTGGCGATGCTGGCTGCCCCAAACTTTGTGGTATGGCGGGCGAACACTGAAATTCGCAGCGTTGCCGAAGCCCTCCAGAACGATATCCGGCTGGCGCAGAACGAGGCTTTTCGGCGCAATCGGCAAGTCGCGCTGATTCTGACCAACGGTACGCCGACCAACGACGGCTCGACATTCACGGCCGCCAGTACGGCCAAAAGCTGGGCAATCATCGCTCTTCCTCTGGTCGACGCCGCAGGAGAAACAGAGAGCCTCATTTCCAGTTACATCCGGTCAGGCGGCACGCAGATCACCGGTACCGATGGCAGCGGCGATGCCCTCAAGGCCATTTGTTTCAATTCGGTTGGCCGTTTGACGGCAAGTTCAGGGATTGCCAATGCCAATGACGAGCAATGTGCGGCGCCGGCGACAACGGCCCCCCTGATTTTTGCTGTCGCAAATTCCGCCGGAAATCGCCCGCTGCAAATCCAGGTCCGCCTTGGCGGGCAGGTTCGCATGTGCGATCCCGCCAAATCTTCTCCCGCTCCCGATGCCTGCTGACATGAAACCGCCCCCTTCGATTCGCTCACGCCGCCGCCACTTTGCGCCACTTGAAGCACAACGCGGAGTATTGCTGCTTGAAGTTCTGATTTCCCTCTTGATCTTCTCGTTGGCCCTGCTTGGTCTGGTCGCTCTGCAAGCGCGCGCCGTCCAATATTCGGTCGACGCGGAAGATCGTAACCGCGCATCCCTGCTGGTAAACGAAATCGTCACCGCCATGTGGCTCAAACAGAGTACGAATACAGGCGATCTCGCTTCTGAAATTTCGGCTTGGGAAGCAAAATTGAGTGACCCGAGCCAAGGTGGGCTTCCCGGCGGGGCGCAAAAAATCACGACAAACAACAAGGTCATACTGGGGCTGGGGCCCAAGCCCGACGGCTCCGTGACCATCCAGGTCACCTGGGATGCCCACAATAGAAGCGACCCAAGTCAGGATAGCCCCACGTCCAAGCATAACTTTACGACCACGGTCGTGATACCGCCCGCCAAATTACCATGATGACGAAATCAATGTTCTCATCCCATCGTCGGCAAACAGGCTTCAGTCTCGTCGAGTTGATGGTCGCCCTGGTCATCGGCTTGATCGTTTCCTTGGCCGTTTTTCAGGTACTGCAAACTTATGAGGGGAAAAAGCGCACAACGACATCGGTCAATGACATCAATCAGGCAGGCAACTATGCCATTTTCGTGCTGGACAAATTGGTACGCAGTGCGGGCAATGGAATTACGCAAGGCGATAGCTCGTTCCTCGGTTGTGTGTTGAATGCCGCCAAGAGCGGGGCACAAATATTTCCGCGCGTCGCTGCGCTGCCGGCGCCATTTGCCGCGATCAGCACTGATTTTGGTAACACCTTCCGCCTCGCTCCGCTGCTCATCGTCCCCGCGGTCGGCCCCAATGACTCGGATGCACTGATCATCATGGGCGGCAATGCCGGTTACGGCGAGATGGCGATAGCCTTTGCCGATCAGCCAAAACCAGCCCAATTGACGCTGAATAACACACTCGGCTTCTCGACCAAGGATGTGATTCTGCTCCGCCAGCCTTCCATGAACGGAAACTGTCTGCTGACCCAGGCCAATGCGGTCAACGCGACTGCCGGCATAATCACGCTGAGCGGCGATTATTACAGCGCGACAGTCAATGGGGTCAAGATCACGGATTATTTATATAACCCCGACCCGGCAATGAGCGCGGTTGCATCCAATCTTGGCAATATCGCAAACAATAATCCGCCAACCTTTGTCGTCGTCGGCGCTGGCGACCCCAATACCTTGTTTGGTTTTGATTTGCTGCACAGCCAGAACCCAACTGAAAACAACAACCAAGTGGCTTATCCCATTGCTGACAGCGTTTGGGGAATGTACGCCCGCTATGGCGTCGATACCAACAATGACGGAATCGTCGATATCTGGACAAAAGCAGAAGGCGATTACGCGCCCAGCGCGCTGACCACGCCCAATGCCATCCAAACCATCAAAGCCGTGAGAATTGGACTCATCATGCGGACATCGCTGTATGAAAGAGACCCCGTCACGGCTTCCGCAGTGACATTGTTCGGCGATCTCGGCGATAGCCTGAAAGTGACAGCAACCCCCGCCGCCGGCAGCGACGCCGAGCATTACCGTTATCGCACCATCGAAGCCACCATTCCCTTGCGCAACATGCTCGGCATCTGAAGGGAAATTTTGTCATGCAACGTCTCTCCTCCTTTCGCACCGCAAATGCCCCGCGCCAACGCGGCGCCATCCTGCTCATCACATTGATTACGCTGGTCCTGATGCTGCTGTCGGCATTGGCGTTGATTCGCTCATTTGACACCTCCTTGAGCATGGCCGGCAATCTGGCATTCAAGCGCGATCTGGTCATTCAGGGAGAACGCGGCATGGCCAAGGCCATTGAACTCTTCGCTGATGGCGGCGCGCTTGGCGATGCCGCAACGCGCAATGCCGATTCCAGCGCCAACAACTATTTCGCCACCGCGCAGGCCACGAATAATCGCGGCATACCGACTGCCTTGATAACCAAGACTGCAAGCGCCGCTGATATTAGCGATGCCGGCGCCGGCGTCGAAATCGTCTACATCATTGATCGCATGTGCAAGCCAACAACCGTCGATCCCTCCAGAGAGATGTGCATTGGCTACGAACAACCCGCAATTCATGGCGGTTCTTCACATTTGAGCGGCAAGAAGGTTGGACAGTCATTTCAGCCTGTTTATCGCATCAGCGTTCGGGTCAGCGGGCCGCGCAATACACAGGTCTATCTACAAACCACCATCACACGCTAAGGCAATGATGTTCATTAACCCGGCAATCAAATTTGCATGCTCTTTCCGGCACCGTTGGCCCCCACCCTGGTCCTCCCCCGCAAGCAGGGGAGGGAACAAGGCCCTTTCCCCCGCTGGCGGGGGAAGGTTGGGATGGGGGGCAATACCCTCTATTGGGTTACCGGTTTAATATATGGCGGAGAAAATCATGATTATCAATCGTTCATTCTGGAAACTGATCGGATCATCTCTGAGTGTGGTCATGCTGGCGCTGATGCCGCTGCGGGCCAATGCGGTCGAACTGGCCGACGCCCCGCTGTCGGTCATCAATGTGCCGGGCAATCTGATTCTGGCCTTGTCGGTGGAATTTCCTACCGCTTCGACATCCAACTATAACGCGACGGCCTATTCTTCGAGCAATACCTATATGGGGTATTTTGATCCGGACAAATGTTATAGCTATCAATACAATGCTACCGCGCCGGCGAGCAGCTATTTCAACCCGGAATCAATGACGACGAAGCATGAATGCACGGGGAGCGCGGCAAAGCCGCTTTGGTCCGGCAATTTCCTCAATTATGCCGCGATGCAGACACTGGATACTTTCCGTGCGGTGTTAACCGGAGGGTACCGCAGCGTGGATACCGTGGATGAAACCATCCTGACGAAAACCTATATGGGAAGCGATAGTAATGATTCAGCCCCTGACAGGTCAACTGTCAGTACTATTGCCAGTAAAGCGACCCCATTTTCTGCCTGGGATGTCAACAGTCGGATAAGAGGCCAGAACATTTCGATGCTCATTGGTTCCACCCTGTCCGGTACGGTTGCTGATTACACCGGGCAGAATCATTTTGTGGCCACAAGCGACCCGAAATATGCAAACGCCTCGACAACTTACCGGGTCTATATCAACGTCAAGGTTTGCGACAGCGCCGTGAGCCTGGAAGATAACTGCAAGCTCTATGGCGAGCATTACAAGCCGGAAGGCTTGATGCAGAAATATTCGTCAAGGCTTCGTTATTCCGCCTTCGGTTATTATAATGACAACAATATTCTACGGGACGGCGGTGTCATGCGCGCTCGGATGAAGTTCATTGGCCCGACCGACCCTATCTCCGGCCTGTCTAATAGCAATACCGAGTGGGATCCCGTGACGGGTATCATGGGCGTCAACCCGGATTCCTCTGATGCGACGGCGACGGCTACTTTTGCCGCCAGTTCGGGAATAGCCGGCATCACGATTCCCAATAGCGGCGCCATGAATTATCTGAACAAGTTTGGCTATTTTGCCAAAAAATATAAAACATACGATAACGTGAGCGAAATGTATTACGCCTCCACGCGCTACCTGCGCAATTTGGGCAATGTGGCGTCCTATACCTCGCTTGACGGGAAGAGCAAGGCTGATGCGGAAACATTTCTCGATGGTTTTCCCGCCATCACGACGTGGGATGATCCCATCAAATATTCCTGCCAACAGAATTTCATTCTCGGTATTGGCGACGTTAACACCCATGCCGATGCCAATCTGCCTGGTGTATGCAAGACGGAACTGGGTAGTGATGGCAAACCTGTAACCACGTGCGCGGTGAGCATGGCCTATGAACCGCCCATGCCCTCTGAGGTCACCAACGATACAACGGTCAATGTCACGACAGCCCTCAATATGATCAGCACACTGGAATATGGTAATCCTACTACTATAGCCCCATTCCATGGCCGCGGCACTAATGGTACTACCTATATGGGGGCGTTGGCCTATGATGCCCACACGAAAGATATTCGCAGCGACATGCCGGGAAAACAAACCGTCAATACGTATTGGCTCGATGTAGTGGAATACCAACAATTCAAGCCTGCCAATCTTTCTTACACCCAAAATAATCAGTTCTGGCTGGCTGCCAAGTATGGCGGATTCAAGGTTCCAGCCGATTTCGATCCCTATGCGGCAACCAATAATGCGACAACGATTCCCGCTAGCAGTTGGTGGACAAGCGGCGACAGGATCACGAGTAATGGCGTTATCGTCAATCCAGGCAACACTAATCCGAGTAATGGTGATGTAAAGCGCCCCGATAATTTCTTTCTCGGCAGTGCGCCGGACCGGATGAAGTCCGGTCTGACCACCGCATTTGAAAAAATCATTTCCGAAACGGCCTTGGCGGGTTCGAGCATTCTTTCCAGCCCCAGCCCTTTCCAGAAATCGAGCGGCAACGCCAACTACAGTGTCAGCTATGACGCCAATACCTGGTCGTCAACCCTGGTGGGGCAACTCCTCGATTACACGGCCGGCGCCGCCTCGGCCACCACCGTGTGGGACGCCACGGCCTTGCTGGATAATCGTACCGCCAGCGACCGCTTCATCGTGACCTGGAACACGATGGGCGTGCCTTTTGACGTCGCCCACCTGAGCGCCGCTCAGAAAACGGCATTGGGCGCCGATGCCGGCGCCATCGTCGATTACCTGCGCGGCGACCGCAGTCTGGAAAACGGGACTTTTCGCACCCGCACCCATCTGTTGGGCGATGTCGTCAATGCCAAACTGCTGGCGGTGAGCATCCCCAGTCAAGGGCTTTGGGAGTCTTACAACCCGGGTTATGGAAAATTCCGCAGCGACCACAGCAGCCGGCCGACGATCGTTTATGTCGGCGCCAACGATGGCATGCTGCATGCCTTTGACGGCACCGTGCCCAGCGCTGTCGGCGCGACCTGCACATCGCTGCTGACCGGAAGCAGTTGCGGCAAGGAGTTGTTCGGCTATGTCCCGGGCCTGATCTACGGCGATGCCGTCCATGGCGGACTCGCTTCCCTGACCAATCCGCATTTCGATCACCGCTATCTCGTCGATGGCACGCCCATGGTGAGCGATGTCGATTTCAAAAACACCTATGGCGCCACGGCCACAAACAACGATTGGCGCTCCGTTCTGATTGGCGGACTGGGCAAGGGCGGCAAGGGGTACTATGCCATTGACGTGACCAATCCCAGCGACTGGACCAGCGAGACGATGGTCGCCAGCAGGGCGCTGTGGGAATTTTCCGATACGCATATGGGCTACAGCTATGGCGACCCAGTCGTCGCCAAGACCCCGGAATTCGGCTGGACGGTCGTTCTGGCATCCGGTTACAACAACGACGATGACAAGACTTATCTCTACCTGGTGAATCCGCGTACCGGCGAGCTGCTGAAAACCATTGCGCTGCCGGAAGGCTCCAATTTCGCGCATGTCACGGCGTACTCGCCGGACTACCGCGACCTGACCGCCGATGCCGTCTATGGCGGCGACTTGAACGGCAATCTCTGGCGCATCGATCTGACCGGCGTTGCCGGCGCCAGCGGCGACGTCAGCTATGCCTATGGCGTCGAGAAAATTGCCAAATTGACCGCTCCCGACGGCACGCCACAACCCGTTACGATCCGGCCGCTGGTCGAGATCGATCCGGCTTCCGGCAAACGTTATGTGCTGATCGGCACGGGCCAGATGCTGTCGGCGCAGGATACGCAAACCACGCAGACTCAGACTTTCTACGCCATCGCGGATGGGATGTGGCAAGCCGGCCAGTTTGCCGAATTCGCATTACCCGCCACACGGGCGACCTTGAATGAGAACACCGATCTCTTGACGGGTATCGGTAGTGACCCCGCGCTGGATAGCGGCTGGTATTTCGATCTGGCCAAAGATCCAACGACGCATATCACCGAACGCGTCGTTATCGATATGGCCGCCACCAACTCCGGTGTCGTTTCTTTCGCGGCCAATTTGCCCAATGACGACCCTTGCGCGCCCGGCGGACCTTCGCGCGTCTTCGCGCTCAATTTCGCCTCGGGCGTCACGGTACTGACGGGGAGTTCCGGCGAACTGATCGCCTCTCTGACCATCACTGCGGGTGTTACCGAGATTGCATTTTCGGATGTCGGCGGGAAGACTGGCCTCAATGTGGGCGGCAGGGACCAACACATCACGAATGCACCTGGTCATTTTGGCGGGCCAGGCGCTTACAAGCGTTTGAACTGGCGCGAGGTTCCGTCGGCCGATTGAGTACGTGGGCGATGAATGGCGCTCTCCCCGGCGCGGGGAGAGCCTTGGCCGCGCTACATTGTGGTCGCTGTTCGTTCATTTTCTGGTTTTGACGTTTCTGGCGGCTCACCAGGAAAGACCGCGCTTGCTTCAGCCGCCGCCGCCAGCCTTGTCGGTGTACCTGGCGGCCTTGGGTGGAAATCCGGTCACGCCGCTCGCTGATTCGAGACCGGTTCTCCACGACGATCAGCAAACCGATCCAGCCCTCGTTGCCGCGGATGACGATGCGCAAGCAGCAAAGCCAGCCAAAGCGGGCGAGGATGGCGAGGCCGCCAAACCGGAGCAGCCCATTTATTTTCCGAGCCGGATACTCGATCGACCTACGGTACCTGTCAGCGCGCCCGATCCACGCCGGTTTCTGACGGGTACTGATCTGCCGGCATTACCCATCCGTTTGCGCTTGTTCGTCGATACCACGGGGAGGGTAACGAAAATCGACATCCTGCCCCCAGAATACATTGATCCAGAACGTATTGAACCGGTCAAAGCCATGTTCATGGCGACCCGGTTCATCCCCGGCAGTATTCGCGGGACAAGGCTCCCCAGCTATCTTGACATCGAGATCATGCTCAGCGACTTCAATCGTTAGAGCGCTTTCTGCTCATGCGCTTACGGTTCTATTAACCCGGCGATCAAATTTGCATGCTCTTTCCGGTACCGTTGGCCCCCACCCTGGCCCTCCCCCGCTTGGCGGGGGAGGGCCAGGGTGGGGGAGCGGCGTTTGAAGTTGCGCATGGCGTTCAGAAAAATGTCAGCATTTGAATCAAAACCGCTCTAAATATTGACTATCCTCACTCGTCATGCTGCGCGTAGTCGCAGCATCCATGCGGGTTTGTCATTCCGCGACTTCGCGCGGAATGACAAACTTTAATGGCCGGATGAATAATTCCGTCATTCCCGCGTGTTTCTGGCGGGAATCCAGCGTCTTTGCTTTTTCAGCCGCGGTCATGCCCCGCTGCGCGGGGCGGTAAGTCACGGGATTTCCGCCAAGAGCGCACGGGAATGACAAGGGGGCTGCGGCCTCGTTTGGCTCGCGGGAAAGTTGTCAGAATATGAACAGAAACCTCGCTAGATTCAGGCGCCGTCAAAACGGCAACTGACCGATCAAGTCAGCCTGAACTTCTACACGTGATGGCAGTAGCCCATGTCGAGCGCCTGGCTGACGGCTCTGACGCGGGCCATGTGGATGCGTTCGGGGATTTGTTGTGGCGTGTCGCAGGCGCGGGCGATGGCGCCGGCATCGACGGTGTTGACCGCCGCCAGCGCCGCGCGCAGGCGCTCCGGGCTGGCGTAGGGGCAGTCTTGCCAGCCCAGGCGACCGGTGTAGTCGCAGAGGCAGGCTTGCAGCAATTGCTCGAAGCGTTGCGGTCGGCGCAGGGCGTCGCATTTTTCCAGCAGGCCGACGAGGGTGGCGGCGCGCAGGTCGCCGGCGCGGTGGATGACGCCGTGGTGGCGGGCCATCAGCAGCGCCAGTTCGCGGCAATCGACGGGGACGCGCAGGCGCGCCGCCATTTGTTCGATCAGGCCGACGCCGCGCTCCTCGTGGCCGACGTGGCGAGGCCGGATGTCGGTCGGCGTCAGCGCCTTGCCGAGATCGTGGGTCAGTGCGGCGAAACGCACCGGCAGGGCGTAGCCGCGCCGGGCCGACTGGCTGACGACGAGCAGGGTGTGGATGCCGGCGTCGATTTCCGGGTGATAGTCGGCGCGTTGCGGCACGCCGAACAGGGCGTCGACTTCCGGCAACAGGCGGGCCAGCGCGCCGCATTCGCGCAAGACTTCGAACATCCGCGCCGGCTCGGCTTCCATCAAACCTCTGGCCAGTTCCTGCCAGACGCGCTCGGCGACCAGATGATCGACCTCGCCGCCGGCGACCATGGCGCGCATCAGGGCCAGGGTTTCCGGGGCCACCGTGAAGTCGCCGAAGCGGGCGGCGAAGCGGGCCAGGCGCAAGAGGCGCACCGGGTCTTCGGCAAAGGCCGGGCCGACGTGACGCAGCACCTTGTCGGCGAGATCGCGGCGGCCATGGTGCGGGTCGATCAACTGGCCGGCTTCGTCCTTGGCCATGGCGTTGATGGTCAGGTCGCGGCGGCCGAGATCATCGGCCAGCGTGACATCGGGCGCGGCATGAAAGGTGAAGCCGTGGTAGCCGCGGCCGCTTTTGCGCTCGGTGCGGGCCAGCGCGTATTCCTCGCCACTGTGCGGGTGGATGAAGACCGGAAAATCCTTGCCGACCGGCCGAAAGCCTTGCGCCAGCAACTCTTCCGGCGTCGCGCCGACGACCACGTAATCGCGGTCGGCGCTGGGCCGGCCGAGCCATTCGTCGCGGACGGCGCCGCCGACGACATAGATCTGCATGCGGCGGCCGGCGGTCAGCGTCCGGCGTGGCAGCGGAAGCCGTCGAGTTTGCCCTTCGGCGTCAGGTGCGCCACGTAGGTCGGCGCCACGGCTTCCAGCGCGGCCGGATGCCAGGCGGGCGGCAGCCGGCAATCGCCGCCGGCGCAGACGTTATCGACCTGCATCGAGCGCAGGTTGTCCGGCGACAGCAGCGGCTTGGGGGCCAGCGACATCAGGCCGGCTTGCAGGTAGGCCAAACCGTTGGGCAGGGCGACGATGCACGCCTTGCCGCCGCACAGCGCGGCGGTGTATTCGACCAGTTGGCGCAAGGTATAGACCCTGGGGCCGACCAGATCGTAGGTCTGGCCGAAGGTGGCGGCATCGCCAAGACTGCCCACGAAGGCATCGGCGACATCGCCGACCCACACCGGCTGAAAGCGCGCCTGGCCGAAGCCGAGCGGAAAGATCGGCGACGCCTTGAGCACCTGGGCAAACAGGTTGAGGAAGGCATCGCCCAAGCCGAAAACGACCGACGGGCGAAAGATGGTCACGTCGAGTTCGCCCTGGGCGGCGCGAACGATGGCCTCGCCTTCGCCTTTCGAGGCGAGATATTTCGACGGCCCCTGGGGATCGGCCTTGAGCGCGCTCATGTGCAGCAGACGGCGGACGCCGGCGGCCCGGCAGGCGGCGACGATGGTTTTCGGCAAGTCGACGTGCGCTTTGGTGAAATCGCCGCCGTGCAGGATGCCGACCAGATTGATTACCGCGTCATGGCCGTGCATCAGCCCGGTCAAGGTCCTGGCGCAGTGGATGTCGGCTTCCGGCATGTCCACGCCGGGCTGCATGATGAGCGCCTTGGTCCGTTCCCGATGGCGGGTCGGAATGGTCGCCTCGATGCCGCGTTGCGACAGGCGATTGGCGATGTAGGTACCGATAAAACCGCTACCCCCCAGCAACAAGACCTTTTTGATGTCCATCCGGCACCCCGCTGTGTTTTTACAAAAGCACGATTTTACGGCAAATCGGCATCTTTCATCGGCTCGACGCTGGGTGGTTCGACGGTGCCGAGGCGGGCTTTCAGCGAATCGGGCTTGCCGTTGAACAGGGTCGAATAGTAGACGGCGTTGCTCATCACTTTCTTGACGTAATCGCGGGTTTCGCTGAAGGGAATGGTTTCGGCGTAGATCGCCCCTTCCAGCGGCCGCTCGGCGCGCCAGCGCTTGGCCCGGCCGGGGCCGGCGTTGTAGGCGGCGGAGGCGAGCAGCGGATGATTGTCGAGATTCTCCATGACCAGACGCATGTAGCTGGTGCCGAGCAGCAGGTTGGTTTCGGTGTCGTTGACGCGTCCCGGATGGTAATCGCTCAGGCCGATCTTCTTCGCCACCCATCTGGCGGTGGCCGGCATCAACTGCATCAGGCCGGAAGCGCCGGCGGACGATTTGGCGTTGGTGACGAAACGGCTTTCCTGGCGCATCAGGCCGTACACCCAGGCATCGTCGAGCGTCTGGTTGCGGGCGGCGGCGCGCACCTGCTCGTCGTAAGGGGCGAGAAAGCGCAGCGTGTAATCGTGCTCGTCGCGGGTGCGCTCGGCGGTGTTGATGGCGCGATCCCAGATCTGTTTGCGCCGGGCCAGTTCGGCGGCAGCGAGCAATTGCCGGTCGGTCATGCCGCGCAGCGCCCAGTTCCATTCGCGCACGCCCTCGATGCGCATATCCTGGCGCAGAAAGGCGAGCGCCCGGGAGAGACCGGGATTGTCCGCGGCTTCGCGCAATTCCTCGGCCGACGGCGCTCGGGCGCGCGGCGGCGGCGTCACGCTGCGGCCGAGTTCTTCGTCGGCCAGGTTGCCGTAAAAACTGGCTTGACCGGCGATGCGAGCAAACAGCGCATCGGCCTCGGCGACCCGGCCGCCGGCCCGGTACGCCCGGCCGAGCCAGTAGATCCATTCGGGCCGCGCCGCCAGTTCCGGCGGCATCGCCTGGATGGCATCGCGCACGCCGCCCCAATCCAGTTCGCGCAGGGCGGCGCGCACTCGCCACTGGTAGCCTTCCTCGGAAAGCGGCGCGGAACCGGCGCGGGCGTACCAGTCGCGCGCCTCCGGCAGATGGCGGCGGGCGCCTTGCTGGGCGATCTGGCTCCAGGCCCATTCCCGTTCCGGCGGGCGCAGCAGGGCCTGGCGCTTTTCCAGTTCGCCGGCGGCCAGCCGCGGGTCGCTGAGCGCCAGACGCTGGATGGCGATGACGGTCATCTCGCGCAGGGCGCGTTTATCCTGCCAGTGGGCCGGCAGATTGGCCAACTGGCGTGGCGGGCCGGCGATGGTCAATTCGTAGCGGCGGCCTTCCGGCATCTCGCTCTGCGGCAGGTAATACAGGGTCGCCCGCGCCGGGCCGGTGCGACCGGCTTCGAGCTGGCGACGCACGCGACTCCAGATGTCGTCGACGCCGACCCGCTGGGCGGCCACCAGGGCGTCGAGCAGCGGCTGGCAGGCCGCCGGAGGATCAAGCATCTCCCGCCACAGACGGTCGGCCTCATCGAGCACGCTGCGGTCGCCGCGAGCCAGGCGGGCCTGCTGGTAGAGACAGGTGACCTCCGCTTCCGGCGCCAGCAGCTTCGGGTACTCGCGCTCCACCTCGTCCCACAGGGAACGCTTGCCGAGCCAGCGAATCCAGTCGGCGCGCAGACGCTCGGCCACCAAAGTCCCCTCCTGACGGGCGAGAAAGGCGCGTAGCGCCTCACCGTTGCCATCGTCCATGCGCATGCGCAACTGGTAATTCTCGACGTAGGCGGCCAGTTCGTGATTGCCGATGCGGGCGGCGGCATTGTCCAGGCGGATCCGGTCGCCCTTCTGAAAAGCCTCGCGGGCGGCGAGAAAAACATCGTCGCCACGCTCTTGGGCAACGCCGGGCAAGGACAGAAACAAGCCGGCGAAAGCGGCGAGGACAAGCGACAACTTCATGTTAGATTTGACCGATGGGCGAGGTATCAAGCAAGGCGAGCGAGGATAGCACGGCCTGGAAGCAGGCGCTGCGGCGCGACATGGCGACCCGCCGGGCGACGTTGACGGCGGACGAACATGCCGCCGCCTCGGCGCGCATCGTCGGCCACCTGCGGGCCGCCTTGAGGCCGCCGCGCGTGGTTGCTTTCTGCTGGCCGATCAAACGCGAGCCGGATGTCCGGGCGATCATCGCGCCCTGGCGGCAAGCCGGCAGCCGCGCCGCCCTGCCGGTGGTGGTCAATGCAGGGCAGCCGCTGGCCTTCCGCGAATGGTCCGGGACGACGCCGTTGCAGCCCGACCGCTACGGCATTCCGACGCCGACCGCCGGCGACTGGCTGACGCCCGACCTGATTCTGCTGCCGCTCAACGGCTTCGACGCTGCCGGCTACCGGCTGGGCTACGGCGGCGGCTATTTCGACCGCACCCTGGCGGCGCTGACGCCACGCCCGCTGGCGGTCGGCGTTGGCTTCGAGATCAACCGCCTGCCGGACATCCGCCCCGAGGCGCACGATCAGCGGCTCGACTGGATCGTGACCGAGGCCGGCGCGTTCAAACCACGATGACATCTATCCATCACGGCATTTCCCGGCGCATGAATTCATCAAACAGCGGCACGGTAAAAGCGATCATGCCGTGCTCCGGCGCATACAGCATGCCTTTCTTGATCAGGCTGTCGCGGATGGGAGCCACGCTGGTCGCCTTGCGCCCCATGGCCGTCGCAACATCTGCCGTGCGCTGGGATTCCGTACCCAAGCCAGCCAATGCGCGCATGTACTCACGTTCGCCGGGCGTCAGCCTGTCGAAACGTACCCGGAAGAATGATTCATCCAGTTTGCGCAGGGAGACGGAAGTTGCCGTTTGCGCATCTTGCAGCTTGATGGTGTCGCTGCCACAGGCATTCCAGGCGTTGTAGCCCCATTCTTGCAAAAAATAAGGGTAGCCATGTGAGAGCCTGAAAATCTCCTGCAAGGCAGCTACCTCAATTTGCGCGCCCTCTTCTTCCACGGGCTGCTGAATGGCGGCGTAAGCATCCGCTTCGCCCAACCTGTCCAGGCGCGGAAACTCGAACAGACGCTCGGCGTAGCTCTTGGCATCGCCAGCCTGCCCGGCCAGTTGCGGCAAGCCCGCGCCAAACAGAATCAGAGGCAAGCCGGCTTGATTGACGGCATGGATGGCACGAATCAGCGCCGCCAGTTCCTCCCTGGAAACGTATTGCAGTTCGTCAATCAAGAATGCCACGGGTTTTTGCACGGCCTGCGCCGCCCGCCCGGTAGCAAGCAGCAAATCGGTCACATCTGCCTCCAGCACGCCGCTGTCGGCCTGACCCACTTCCGGGTCAACGCCCAACGTAATATCCACGCTGCCGGTGCTGACCTTGATACTGCCGAGAAAACTGCGCAGCACGCGCAGCCCTTTTTTCACCGCCTCGACAGCCTGCTTGCCCCCATCCAGCCGCAAGAGGACGCGACGCACTGAATGCAGCAGCATCTGGCGTAAGTCACCGCTATCCTGCGCCTCGATCATCTCGGTCAGGTAGCCGCGCTCCACGGCCTGCTTGGCAATTTCGT
>WQUQ01000314.1 GCA_009782025.1 Desulfobulbus sp.
GCAATCCAGGCAGCGGTCTGGATTGCCACGGGGCTTCGCCCCTCGCAATGACGATGGATTCTGAACGCATCATTCAATACTTGATGGCCGGGTGAATAGCAACCATCAGTCGGCGTAGCTCTCCACGGGCGGACACCCGCAATTCAGGTTGCGATCCCCATACACATCATCAATCCGATTGACGCTCGGCCAGAATTTGTTGGCCGCCACCCAGGGTAGCGGGAATACGGCTTGCTGGCGGGTGTACGGGTGCCGCCAGTCGGCGTCGGTCACGTCGGCCTGGGAGTGCGGGGCGTTTTTCAGCGGGTTGTCGTCGGCTGTCCACACGCCGTTCTCGATCTGGCGGATTTCTTCGCGGATGGCGGTCAGCGCGGCGATGAAGCGATCGAGTTCGGCTTTCGCTTCCGATTCGGTCGGTTCGATCATGATGGTGCCGGCGACCGGGAAGGACACGGTCGGAGCGTGGAAACCGTAGTCCATCAGGCGCTTGGCGATGTCGGTCTCAGAGATGCCGGTCGCCGCCTTGAGCGGGCGGATGTCGAGGATGCACTCGTGCGCGACGCGGCCGTTTTTGCCGACGTAGAGCACCGGATAGTGGTCCTTGAGCCGGGTGGCGATGTAGTTGGCATTGAGAATGGCGACTTGGGTGGCTTTCTTGACGCCCGTGTCGCCGAGCATGGCCAGGTACATCCAGGAAATCGGCAGGATCGAGGCGGAGCCGAAGGGGGCTGCCGAGACCGCGCCCTGGCCGATGCTTTTGCCAGAATCCGGGCCGTCGACGGGTGCGACGGCGTGATTGGGCATGAAGGGGGCGAGATGGGCTTTCAGGCCGATCGGCCCCATGCCGGGGCCGCCGCCGCCATGCGGGATGGCGAAAGTCTTGTGCAGGTTCATGTGGCTGACGTCGGCGCCGATGAAGCCGGGCGAGGTCAGGCCGACCTGGGCGTTGAGGTTGGCCCCGTCCATGTACACCTGGCCGCCGTGGGCATGAACGATGGCGCAGATGTCGCGGACGCTTTCCTCGAACACGCCGTGCGTCGAGGGGTAGGTAATCATCAGGCAGGCGAGGTTATCCCGGTGGGCCTCGGCCCTGGCCTTGAGGTCGGCGACATCGACGTTGCCGTGCTCGTCGCAATCGACGGCGATGACCTGCATGTTGGCCATCTGCGCGGTGGCCGGGTTGGTGCCGTGCGCCGATTTGGGGATCAGGCAAACGTTGCGGTGCGCTTCGCCGCGGCTCATGTGGTAGCGGGCGATGGTCAGCAGGCCGGCATATTCGCCCTGGGCGCCGGAGTTCGGTTGCATGCAAATCGCATCGAAGCCGGTGATGATCCTGAGCCACTCGCTGAGGCCGGCGATCATCTGGTGGCAGCCCTCGGCCTGTTCGCGCGGGGCGAAGGGGTGAATGCCGGCGAATTCCGGCCAGGTGACCGGGATCATCTCGCTGGTGGCGTTCAGCTTCATGGTGCAGGAGCCGAGCGAGATCATCGAATGGTCGAGCGCCAGATCCTTGTTTTGCAAGGATTTCAGGTAGCGCAGCATCTGGTGTTCGGTGTGGTGGCTGGTGAACACCGGGTGTTGCAGCACGGCGTCGCGGCGGATCAGGGCAGCGGGCAGGATAGAGTCGGCGGCGGCGATCTGGGCGTCGATGGCCTCCATGTCGAGCGTGACCTGGGCGATCAGCTTGAACAGCGTGGCCACGTCGGCGCGCGTCGTGGTTTCGTCAAAGGCGATGCCGAGCACCCCGGCCGAGACGCGGCGCAGGTTGTAACCGGCGGCCAGGGCGTCGTGGACAACCGAGTCGGCGCGCGCGCCGAGATCGAAATGCACGGTGTCGAAATACTGCCGGGTCAGTAGCTCGATGCCGGCCCGCTTCAGCCCTTCGGCGAAAATGGCGGTCAGGCGGTGGATGCGCCCGGCGATGGCGCGCAAGCCCGCGGGGCCGTGATAGACGGCGTAGAGGCCGGCCATGTTGGCGAGCAGCACCTGCGAGGTGCAGATGTTGGAATTGGCCTTTTCGCGGCGGATATGCTGTTCGCGCGTTTGCAGCGTCATGCGGTAGGCGGTTTTGCCGCGCGCATCCTTCGAGACGCCGATGATGCGGCCCGGCATGGCGCGGACAAACGCCTCGCGGGTGGCGAAAAAGGCGGCGTGCGGGCCGCCGAAGCCCATGGGAATGCCAAAGCGCTGGCTGGAACCGAGCGCGATGTCGGCCCCCATCTCGCCCGGCGACTTGAGCAGCACCAGGGCCATCAGGTCACTGGCGACGGCGATGGTCGCGCCCTTCATTTTCAGGCAGGCGATGATGTCGGTGAGATCGCGGACTTCGCCGTTATCGCCGGGATACTGGAGCAGGGCGCCGAAAAATTCGCCGTTCGCCTGCGTCTCGGCGGGCGCGATGACCAACTCGAAACCGAAATAGGCGGCGCGCGTTTTCACCACGTCGATGGTCTGCGGAAAACAGGCGGCATCGACCAGAAAGCGGTTGGAGGGCGATTTGGAGACGCGCCGGGCCATCGTCATCGCCTCGGCGGCGGCGGTGGCTTCGTCGAGCAGTGACGCATTGGCGATTTTCAGGCCGGTCAGGTCGATGACCATCTGCTGAAAATTCATCAGCGCTTCCAGCCGGCCCTGGGCAATCTCGGCCTGGTAGGGCGTGTAGGCGGTGTACCAGCCGGGATTTTCCATGACATTGCGCAGGATCACCCTGGGCGTCAGCGTGTCGTAATAACCCATGCCGATGCAGGATTTGTGGATGACATTCTTGCCGGCGATGGCCTTGAGATCGGCCAGCGCCTCATGCTCGCGGCGCGGGGGCGGCAAGGGCAGGTCGGCAGGTAGGCGGATGGCGGCCGGCACGGTCTGGTCGATCAGTTCCTCCAGGCTGGCGGCACCGATGGCGGACAGCATGGCGGAGATTTCGGAGGCGTCAGGGCCGATGTGGCGGGCGATGAATTCGTCGCGCTGTTCCAGCGCCGAGAGCGGTTGATTGAGCGGCATGGGCGGGTCCAGGAAAATGAGAGGGCGGGAGGATCCATGTAGGGCGGGTCTTGACCCAATACGGTTCACTTAAGGAGTTTGTCATTCTGCGCGTAGCGAAGCGCGTCATGCTGCGCGAAGTCGCAGTACGCAGAATCCACAAACCGCATGGATGCTGCGACTACGCGCAGCATGACTGTAGAGGTAATTGTGCTTAAGTGAACC
>WQUQ01000315.1 GCA_009782025.1 Desulfobulbus sp.
GCGCGCGCTCGGCAAGCTCGGACGCGGCCCCGAGCCGCTGCTGGCTTTCCTCGAAGGCTGGCCGCAAGTCGCCGCCACCCTCCAGGATGACGCTTTGGCGCCGGTCATGGCTTTCGTCCAGGCCATGCAGAAGTCGCCCAACGGCCCGGCCATCGCGCCTTTCCTGCAAACCCTGCCGGCCGTCGCCCGCCGCCAGCCTGCGCTTACGCAACTGCAAGGCTACATCGACATCGCGCGCGACCTGATGGCGCGCACCACCGGTTCCATTCACGGGCTTCAGCAGACCATCCCCAGTCCGGGCCTGCCGGAATTCTTCACGCACGCGCCGCAGCTTCTCGATCTGCTTTCCCTGCCGGCGCTGGCGCGCTGGGTGGAGTACGGCATCCGCAATCACGGCAAGCATCCCGAGCGCCAGGCGGAATACTTCAAGCTGGCTTCTCCCGACAGCCGCGCGATCATGCAGCGCGAGCGCCACGGCACGCTGTTTCACGATGTCGAGCGGCAGCTCGATCTGTACCTGCGCGCGCTGTGGAACGACCACAACATCCTGGTGCCGTATTCCACGGCCTTCCATGCCATCCGCCAACCCGTGCCGTATTACGACAAGCTGGGCATGCGCGTGCCGGAGGCGCTCGATGACGCCCACGGCATTTCCGGCATCGATCGCTATCGCGCCGTGCTCGCCCACATGGTCGGCCACCGCCGCTGGTCGACGCCGCAGATCGCCGATAACTGGAGTCCCTTTCAACGCATGGCGGTCGAGTTCTTCGAGGATGCTCGCGTCGACCTCTTGCTGATGCGCGAATATCCGGGCCTCGCGCGCATCCTGCTGGCGCTGCATCCCCGGCCGGTGGAAGGCGCTTGCGATCCCGAAACCACCTCCACCCTGCGTTTTCGCCTGGCCATGATTTCGCGCGCCGTGCTCGACCCGCAGCACGATTACCGCGATGCCGCGCTGAACGCTACCGTCGCGCAGATTCACGCCCTGCTGGCCGACGGCCCCGGCGAAACCCGCGCCATCGCCGAACTGGCGCTCGCCTACGTCGCCCGCACGCGCCGCCAGAGCGACCAGTTTGCCAAAATTCATTTCGCCGACACCGTCGTCAGCTACCGCGACGACAACCGCCAGCTCTGGCGTTTCATCGAAGAAGGCGACGAGGAAGAAGCCTTCGACGAACCGCGCCAGTTGCAGCGCACGGAAGAAGAGGTCGGCTTGCCGCCGCGCCATTACCCGGAATGGGATTATCAGTCGCAGACCTACCGCCCCGACTGGGTCAGCCTTTACGAGGCCCTGCATCCTGCCGGCAACCCGGCCAGAATCGACCGCCTGCTGGCCAGGCACGACACGCTGGCCAAGCGCTTGAAGCGTTTGCTCGACCTGCTCAAGCCGCAGGACAAGGTGCGCATCCGCTATCAGGAGGAGGGCGCGGAACTCGATCTGGACATCGCCCTGCGCTCGCTGATCGACTTCAAGTGCGGCGCCATGCCCGATCCGCGCATCAACATGAGCCATAGCACGTCGGGCCGCGACATCGCCGTGCTGCTGCTGCTCGACCTTTCCGAATCGCTCAACGAAAAAACGCCGGGTGGCGAGCAGACCATTCTCGAATTGTCGCAGGAAGCGGTCTCGCTGCTGGCCTGGGCCATCGACCGGCTGGGCGACCCGCTGGCCATTGCCGGTTTTCATTCCGACACGCGCCACCAGGTGCGCTATCAGCATATCAAGGGCTTTTCGGAAGGCTGGGACGATGACGTCAAGGCGCGGCTGGCGGCAATGGAGGCGGGCTGGTCGACGCGCATGGGCGCGGCGCTGCGCCACGCCGGCCACTATCTCGGTGGCCGGGCGGCGGACAAACGTCTGCTGCTGGTGCTCACCGATGGCCGACCGGCGGATGTCGACGTCGCCGACGACCGCGCCCTGATCGAAGACGCCCGCCAGGCCGTGCGCGAACTTTCCCGTCAAGGCGTGTTTTCCTACTGCATCAGCCTCGATCCGCGCGCCGATGAATACGTTGCCGACATCTTCAACCGCCAGTACTCGGTGATCGACAACATCCGCCGCCTGCCCGAAAAACTCGCCGAATTGTTCATCGCGCTGACCAAGTGACGGCGGCGAGCAAGGCGCCGTCCCTCTTTTCACGACACAGCGAGGAGCTTCCAGCCATTTGACCGGCGGCGGCCAAGCTTCTAAAGTTAAAGCTTCGCTTTTGATCGTTGTCGAAACCTTCACACCTCGATGAATTTCGTCCGTACCCTGACCCTGCGCCAGTTGCAGATCTTCGTCGTCGCCGCCCGCCACCAGAGCTACGCCCGCGCCGCCGAGGAACTGCATCTGACGCCGCCGGCGGTGTCGATGCAACTCAAGCAACTGGAAGACAACGTCGGCCTGCCGCTGTTCGAGCGCATGGGCCGCGGCGTCGCGCTGACCGGGGCGGGCGAACTGCTGGTGCACCATGCCCTGCGCGTGCTCGGCGAAATCAAGGATGCCGAGGCCAGCCTGCAAGCGCTGGCCGGGGCCGAAAGCGGCCTGCTGGCGGTCGGCCTGGTCAGCACCGCCAAATATTTCATGCCGCGCCTCTTGGCCAAGTTCGCCCAGGCGCACCCCGGCGTCGACGTGCAATTCACGGTCGGCAACCGCAGCGATCTGCTGCGCAAACTTCAGGACAATGCTATCGACCTGGCCGTGACCGGCCGCATTCCGGTCGAAATCGAAGCCCACGGCGCGGCCATGGCGCCGCATCCCTACGTGCTGGTCGCGCCGGCCGACCATCCGCTGCGCCACGCCCGGCGCCTTGAAATGACCGACTTGCGCGGCGAAACCTTCCTGCTGCGCGAAGACGGTTCAGGCTCCCGCCTGGTTGCCGAGGAAATGTTCAAGAACCACCTGTTCACCCCCAGGCGGACGATCAGCCTGGGCAGCAACGAGACGATCAAACAGGCGGTGATGGCCGGCATGGGCGTCAGCCTGCTGTCATTGCACACCCTGTCGCTGGAACTGAAGACGGGCGTAATAGCCATTCTCGACCTGGTCGGCACGCCGATCGAGCGCACCTGGTACGTGGTGCACATGAACGCCAAACGCCTGCTGCCGGCCGGCGTTCACTTCCGCGGCTTCCTGCTCGACGAGGCGGCGGCGGCCCTCGATGCCGAGTTTTCCCCCTATCTGATCCGCCCGGACGCGGGCTGATTTC
>WQUQ01000316.1 GCA_009782025.1 Desulfobulbus sp.
GAGGAACTGATCAAGAAATATCAGGCCGAAAAGAAAAACGCTTGATCGCCCGCCGAAAACATTTTAAGCCTGAACCAAGCGATGCGATGAACCGGCGAGCCCTCGCCGCAACCCCAACAAGGTGAATCAATGGAAGCCACGCAAGATACGGAAAATCCCCTGCACGCGCTGAATATCAACCAGACCCTGGGGCTGGTGATGGCCCGCGCCGGCCTCGGCAAAACGGCGATCCTCGTGCAACTGGCGCTCGACTGTATGCTGATGGGCAACAAGGTGCTGCACGTCTCGATTGGCGAAACTGTGGACAAAGCGAAAAGCTGGTATGACGATATCCTGTCTCTGGTTAGCGACGGTGAAAAGGTCAGTCAGATCCCCGAGATCATGCGCAACCGCATGATCATGACCTTCAAAGAGACGGGTTTTTCCGGTATTAAGCTTGAGGAACGTCTGCGCGATCTCATTGAGCAGGATATTTTCCGGCCCAGTTGCATGGTCATCGATGGCTACGATTTCGCCGCCGGCAATCGCCAGGCGCTTGTCGAACTGCGTGCCGTTCTCAACCGCCTCGGCCTGCGCCAGGTCTGGTTTTCGGCGGTCTGCCACCGCGATGACCAGCGGCAGAGCGCCTTGGGTGTGCCCGCCCCCTGCCATGAGGTCGATGATATTTTCAACACCGCGCTGCTGATCAATCCGGTGGGCGACACCGTACGTCTCGATGTCCTCAAGTGCGACATCTCCGGGGTCAAACCAGGCGCCCTGCTTACCCTCGACCCCTCGACGATGCTGATTCAGAAGATCGCCTGAGGCCAGCCAAACACTGAATAATTTCCCGGGATGCTCTGCAGAGGGCATCCCGTTTTTTATCGGCACCCCATGCGCTTTCGCCCCTGTATCGACCTGCACGACGGCGTGGTTAAACAGATTGTCGGCTCGACCCTGACGGCGGACGGCCCTGGCCCGGCCACCAACTTCGTCGCCGCCAACAGCCCGGCCTGGTTCGCCGCCCTCTACCGCCGCGACAATCTCCGCGGTGGCCATGTGATCAAACTCGGCCCCGGCAACGACGAGGCTGCCCGCGAGGCTCTATCCACCTGGCCGGGCGGCATGCAGATCGGCGGCGGCATTACCATGGGCAACGCCAGGGAATGGCTCGATGCCGGGGCTTCGCACGTCATCGTCACCTCTTATGTCTTTCGTGATGGCCAGGTCGATTTCGACCGGCTGCAAAAATTGGTGGCCGCGATCGGCAAGAAGCGGCTGGTACTTGATTTGAGCTGTCGCCGACGCGGGGATAACTATATCATCGTCACCGATCGCTGGCAGAAATTCACCGAGACGGCGGTAAGTGAGGAAACACTCACCATACTCGCCGGCTATTGCGACGAGTTCCTCGTCCACGCCGCCGATGTCGAGGGCAAATGCGCTGGCATCGAACTGCCCTTGGTCGGTCTTCTGGCCGCGCACTGCCCGATTGCCGTCACCTACGCCGGCGGTATCCGCGATATGGCCGACATCGAGCTCATCGCCAGCCGTGGCAAGCGCCGCGTCGATTTCACCGTCGGCAGCGCCCTCGATATTTTCGGCGGCACATTGCCGTATCGCAGTCTGGTGAATCTATCGGCATAGCAACAGCCCCGCTGGCAACGCCGGGGCTGTCTTTCAGATTTTTCAGCGCAGGTCGCCCGTTTTTTGGCATCAACGCGGCGCCATGCGAAGGGCGCCATCGAGCCGGATGGTTTCGCCGTTGAGCATGGGATTTTCCAGAATGTGCAGGGCCGTCATCGCGTATTCATCGGCTTGGCCGAGGCGTGCCGGATGCGGCACGGAAGCGCCTAAAGCAATACGCACATTTTCTGGCAGGCCTGCCATCATCGGCGTGTCGAACAGGCCGGGCGCGATGGTGCAGACGCGGATCTGGTGCTGTGCCAGATCGCGGGCGGAGACAATGGTCATGCCGATGACGCCGGCTTTGGATGCCGAATAGGCAATCTGGCCGATCTGCCCCTCGTAGGCTGCCACCGAAGCCGTCAGCACGCAGGCGCCGCGCTCGCCATCAACCGACTCGTTTTTCGCCATGCGGGCGGCGGCCAGCCGCAGTGCGTTGAAAGAACCGATCAGGTTGACGCGGATGACAGATTCGTACTTTTCCAGCGGGGCGGGGGTATAGTCTTTTGCCACCAACCGCATGGCGGCACCGATGCCGGCGCAGTGGATGAGGACACGCAACGGGGCGAATTGCTCGGCGGCGTCAAAAGCTTGCGACATTTGTTCGGTGTTACAGACATCGGCGCGGACGTATTTGACTTTGGCGCCAGCTTGCGTTTGCAGTTGCGCCGCCGCTGCCGCCCCGCGTTCATCGGCCAGATCGACGATCACCACGGACACGCCTTTGGCGACCAATTGCCGCGCGCAGGCCAGACCCAAACCGGAGGCGCCGCCGGTGACGACTGCGCTCATCGTGGAAGAAAGCTTCATGGTTGGCTCCTTTTTTGCTTGTTAGATGGAAAATTTTACAGCCGCTCGATTATGGTGGCATTGGCCATGCCGCCGGCCTCGCACATGGCTTGCAGGCCATAGCGCCCGCCCGTATCTTCGAGCGCGTGCAGCATGGTGGTCATCAGGCGGGCGCCGGAAGCGCCCAGTGGGTGGCCAAGGGCGATGGCGCCGCCGCGTGGGTTCAGACGCGCCGGGTCGGCCTTCAGTTCGCGCAGCCAGGCCAGCGGCACCGGCGCGAAAGCCTCATTGATTTCGTAATGGGCGATGTCATCGATCTTCAGTCCGCTTTTTTCAAGCACTCGCTGCGAGGCCGGAATCGGCGCCAGCAGCATGGTCAGCGGGCTGTCGCCACGTACATCGAAACCGACGAAACGGGCGCGAGCACGCAGACCTAGCCGTGCGGCGACGTTTTCACTGACGATCAAGAGCGCCGCTGCGCCGTCGGTTATCTGTGAGGCATTGCCGGCTGTGGTATGCCACTTGATTTGCGGGAAACGGGCGCTCATCGCCTCGTTGTAAAATGCCGGCTTGAGCGCGGCCAGTCCCTCCACGGTGGTATCGGGGCGGATGGTTTCATCGCGGGCCACCGCGCCGAACGGTGTGCGGATCGGCACGATCTCGCGCGCAAAACCCCCCGATTCGCGCGTCTGATGCGCCAGCTGATGCGAACGCGCCGC
>WQUQ01000317.1 GCA_009782025.1 Desulfobulbus sp.
AAGCCGCGTGATGACGGAAAAACCGCGTCCACTGCTCATCGTCGAGGACGATCCGGCCTTGCAGAAACAGTTGCGCTGGTCTTTCGACCAGTACGAGGCCATCACCGCCAGCGACCGCGAAAGCGCGCTCAGCCAGATTCACCGCCATCATCCGGCGGTGGTCACCATGGATCTCGGCCTGCCGCCGGAGGCCGACTCCGTTTCCGAGGGCTTTCGCCTGCTTGAACAAATCCTGGCGGCCGCGCCCGACACCAAGGTCATCGTGCTCACCGGCCAGAACGACCGGGCCAACGCCTTGCGCGCCATCGGTCTGGGCGCCTACGATTTCTTCGCCAAACCCTTCGAGCCGGAACTGCTCGGCCTGACCATCGACCGCGCCTTCCGCCTCCACGATCTGCAACAGGAAAACCGCCGCCTGCAAGCCGCCCAGCATCCGCCAGCGCTGGCCGGCCTGCTGACGCGCAGCCCGGAAATGCTGCGCGTTTGCCGCACCATCGAAAAAGTCGCCGGCAGCAACGCCACGGTCCTGCTGCTCGGCGATAGCGGCACCGGCAAGGAACTCCTCGCCCACGGCCTGCACGATGCGTCGCCGCGCAAGAACGAGCGCTTCGTGGCCATCAACTGCGCCGCCATCCCGGACAATCTCTTGGAAAGCGAGTTGTTCGGCTACGAGAAAGGCGCTTTCACCGGCGCCGCCAAGACCACGCCGGGGAAAATCGAGAGCGCCGACAAGGGCACGCTGATGCTCGACGAAATCGGCGACCTGCCCCACCCGCTGCAAGCCAAACTGCTGCGCTTTTTGCAAGAGAGAGTGATCGAGCGCCTCGGCGGCCGCCACGAAATCCCGGTCGACGTCCGCATCGTCTGCGCCACGCACCAGGATCTCAAGGCGCTGATCGGCGAAGGACGCTTCCGCGAGGATCTCTATTACCGCCTGGCCGAGATCGTCATCAACATTCCGCCGCTGCGCGGGCGCAAGGGTGACGCCGCCCTGCTCGCTCACGCCTTCGTCCGCCGTTTCGCCAACGAGCACAACTGCGGCAACATGACCCTGAGCGAAGATGCCGTGCGCGCCATCGAAGCCCATGCCTGGCCAGGCAATGTGCGCGAACTGGAAAACTGCATCAAGCGCGCCGTCATCATGGCCGACGGCACCCAGATCACGCGCGAGGACATCGGGCTTGAACTCGCTCCCGACAGTGAGTCCGAATTCATCGACCTGCGCCGGATTCGCGACGACGCCGAGCGTGGCGCGATCGTCACCGCGCTGGGCCGCGCCAATGGCAATGTGGTCCGCGCCGCCGAGATCCTCGGCGTCAGCCGGCCCACCCTGTACGATCTGATGCGCCGCCTGGATCTCAAATAATCCATTCCTTTTCGAGAAAACCATGAAAAACCCCGCCTCCTTCATCGTCTCCTCCCTCGCGGCCGCCCTGCTCGCTGCGTTTCTCGGCGCTTGCAGTGGTCAAACCCCGGAACAACTGATCGCTTCGAGCAAGGAATCCCTGGCCAAGAACGACAGTAAAACCGCCATCATCGAACTGAAAAACGCCCTGCAAGCCAACCCCAATCTCGGCGAAGCCCGCTTTCTGCTCGGCAAGGCGCTATTCGACAGCGGCGATGCGGCGGGTGCCGAGGTGGAGTTGCGCAAGGCTCTGGATCTGAAATATGCCAGCGACCAGACCATTCCGTTGCTGGCCAGAACGCTGCTGGCTTCCGGGCAGGCCAAGAAGCTGATCGACGAATTCGGCGCGACCCAACTGCCTGACGCGGGAGCACAGGCCAACCTGAAAACGACTCTGAGCCAAACCTATGCCTTTCAGGGCAAGCGCGATCTGGCGCAAAGCGAACTGGCCGCTGCCCTGGCCGCCAAGCCGGACTATGCGCCGGCCCAGTTGGTCGCCGCCCGCCTCAAGGCCAGCGCCGGCGACATCGACGGCGCCAGCGCCATCGTCGACAGCATTCTCGCCGCCGATGCCAGGAATCCCGAGGCCTTGCTGCTGGCCGGCGTGCTGCGCGACGTCAAAAATGACCCGGACGGCGCCATCGCCCGCTACCGCGAAGCCATCGCCGCCAAACCCGACTTCCTGCTCGCTCACTCGGCCATCATCACTACCCTGTTCAAGCAGAAAAAGATGGATGAGGCAGCCGCGCAGATCGAGGCGCTGAAGAAAATCGCGCCGAAACACCCGCAAACGCTGTTTCTGGAAGCGCAACTGGATTACCAGCGCAATAACCTCAAGGCCGCCCGCGAAACCCTCCAGCAATTGCTGAAAACCTTGCCCAACAATCCGAACATCCTGCAACTCGCCGGCGCCGTGGAATTCCAGTCGCGCGCCTATACGCAGGCAGAAACCTATCTCAACAGAGCTTTGGCGCAAACGCCGAACCTGCCGCTGGCCCGGCGCCTGCTCATTGCCACCTACCTGCGCTCGGGCCAGGTACCCAAGGCGCAGGAAGCGCTGCGCCCCATTCTGGGCAAAATCGATAACGATCCCGCGATGCTCTCGCTGGCCGGCGAAACCTTCTTGCAGAGCGGCGATGCCGACAAGGCGGCGGCGTATTTCGCCAAGGCCGCCCAACTCGAACCGAACAGCGCCGCCCTGAAGACTTCGGTGGCCATCGCCCACCTGGCCCAGGGCAAAAGCGGCGCCCTCGACGAACTGGAAGACATCGCCGACTCGGATCAGGGTACCGGCGCCGATTTGGCGCTGATCGCCAGCCATCTGCGCGGCGGACAACTGGACAAGGCGCTCAAGGCCATCGACGCGCTGGAAAAGAAACAACCCAATAACCCAGCCACCTTCAACCTGCGGGCGCGGACGCAACTCGCCAAGAAGGATGTGGCGGGCGCCCGCCAGAGTTTCGAAAAAGCGCTTGCCATCAACCCCGCCTACTTCCCCGCTGCGGCCAGCCTGGCCGCGCTCGATCTGGCGGACAACCAACCCGACCAGGCCAAGAAGCGCTTCGATACCGTGCTCGCCGCCGATCCGCGCAACGCCCAGGCCCTGCTCGCTCTGGCTGAACTGCGCGCCAAGAGCGGCGGCAGCCCGAATGAAATCGCCGACCTGATCGCCAAGGCGATCAAGGCCAATCCGCAGGATAGCGCGCCGCGCCTGGCCCTGATCCGCTTCCACCTGCAAGCCAAGGACAACAAAAAGGCGCTCA
>WQUQ01000318.1 GCA_009782025.1 Desulfobulbus sp.
ATGAACTACGTTCACATGCTCTTTCATCAGTATTACCATCAAAATAAGTGAGATTGATAGAAAAAACATCTCCCGTCTTGTCATTGCGCCATGTGCCTGTGATAATGCCATCCACAGGAGCTGAAATCTCCCATCGAGCTTTGTCTCCGCCCACTTGCCCTTCTCGGCAATAAAATCTGTTATCTTCTTTGCGCGTTGGCTCAATAAACAATCCGGCTGGTTTCAAATCGGTGGTGCGGTAATAGCTTCCAGTATGTCCAAAAAGCTGCCCTCCATTGAAACAGGCAACGACCGATTCTGTTCCTATCGTCCCTCTCCACACTCCCTGCAAGGGCGATCCCGCCATTTGCGCCATCGCAGCAAATGGCGTCAGCAGCAACAATATGAGCAAGCGCCTGAACATGATGTCTCCCGAACCAAAAGCCGATGGCATTTTGGCACTACAGGGCCGTCAGCGAAAGGAGATGGAGTAGCCGGGCTGTTTTTCCGGGGGTTCTCACGCCGCCGGTTTCGGCCCGAAGGCCCGGTCGACCAGCCGCACCGACCAGGCGGCGGATTGCACTTGCACCACATAGGCCAGCGCGATCAGCAGCGCGGCTTCGGCCCCTTCAGTGCCAAAGAGGTTGATGGCCAGCGCCAGCGCGATGGAAAGATTGCGCATGACCGTGCCATAGACCAGCGCGATGGCGTCGCCGCGCGGCAGCAGCGCCCGGCCGAGAACAACGGCCAGCGCGTAATTGGCGGCATAGAGCGCCAACAGCGGCAGGATCAGTTGCAGGATGGCAGCGGGGTCGGCCGCCAACACCCGCGCTTGCAGCGCGATGGCGACAAAGGCGATGCCCAGCACGCCCAGCGTGGAAAAGGGCGGAAAGCGCGGGGCCAGGTCTTTTTGAAACGCCGGCAGGCCGTGGCGGCGGATCAGCACGGAACGGGTGATTTGCCCGGCGACCAGCGGCAACGCCACGATCACCCCGATCTGCATGAAAACCGCCGCCAGATCGACGGGGACGCGCGCGCCGACCAGGGCCATCAGATAAAAGGGCGTCAGGATGGAACCGAGAATCAGTCCGACCACCGTCATCTTGACCGCCGCCGGCAGATTGCCGCCGGCCATGCCGGTCCAGGAAATCGTCATGCCGCTGGTCGGTAGCAGCCCGGCCAGCAACAGCCCCACCGCCAGAAAAGGCCGGCCAGGGAAGAACAGCAGCCCCAGCCCGAAGGCGACGAAGGGGATGACGAGGAAATTCACGCCCTGCGCCAGAAACAGCACCTTGCCGTGTCCGCCTTCGCGCAACTGCGACAGTTTCAGCCCGACCATCATCGGATAGACCATGAGGAAGGTCAGCGGCACGATCAGCAGCTTCAGCCAGGCGACGGGGGCCAGCAAGCCATAGGCCAGCCCCAGCAACATCGCCACGGGAATGGCCAGGGTCAGGTTTTTGGTGATTTTCTGGATCAAACGCATGACGCGCCCTTGTTCAGCCCGGCTAGAAGGTGATGACCTTGTCGGCCCACTCGACCATTTGCAGGCAGTCCTGCATGGTCGACAGGGGGCAGACCTCGGTCGCGTCCTGCCGGCGGCCTTTGATGCAGGTGCCGCACGCGAGAACGGCGCCCTTGTTTGCGGCAAAGGCGTGGAGTTGTTCTCTGACGTTGAATTTCTCGTGCGTGATGGATTCGGCTTCCACGCCCGCGCTCATGAGAAACAAACGCACCTCGTGACTCTGCTTGAGCGCCGTGTTGGCGAAGCGCAGCGCGTTCCAGGCTTGTTCGGGTTCGTTCGTTTCCAGGATGATGCCGATTTTCATTGGAGTGGCCCTCGAAAATGTGGTGTTGCTTCGCGCTTCAAGCGACCTGCAAGGAACCCTGGGCCGCCATCAGCAGATCGACCACGTCCGGCGCGGCGACGATTTCGTATTCCTTCGCCATGTCCTCTTCCTTGAAACCGTTGTGAATCATGCAGGATTTGCAGACCCCAACCCGTCCGCCGCCCGCCAGAAACTTCTCCAGAAGTTCATACACCGGAGCAAAAGGCTGGCCGATGTCGATGCCGACCATCGCGCCGGGCCGGCCCAGTTCGACCGCATCGACCATCAGCAAGACGATGGCGCTGTGCCCTTTCATCAGCGCGTTGAGGGCTATGGTAAAGGCTACGGTCACCTTGCCGGGGTTGTGTTTGCCATCGAACAAGGTGGTGACGAAATTTGCTGGTTGCATATCATGCTCCTGAGAGGGTGAGCGCCAGAACCGCCCAGGGCGGCCATGGCAACGAGCGGCAAGGATAGCAACGATCGGAGAGCGCACAAAGCCACAACACGACAACCGATGTCGGCGAAACGCCAAGACCCTGGCCTGTTCCCTGGCCTGTTCGAGCGTCATCCGGCGGCCCCTGGGTACGCGCCCGGTTCCCGGCAAGCTCAACTTTTCCCGGAAGCTGCCGTTGTCACAGACGTGAAACCCGGCAGCACGGAGGCCGCCATGAAAATCGTCAGTTCCGATCTGCAACTCGCCGCGTCGCATGACCGCGCAGAGCGCCGCGAAATCCGCGAGTCTCTGTTCATCAGCGCCAATCCTCCCCGGCAACCCGGCAGCGACGAGGCGCTTGGCCCGCCGGCCGCTCAGGTTTCGCTTTCGGAAGCCGGCAAGGCGGCTCAGCTTGCCTGTCTTTCCGGGCAGCGCACGGCGGCAGCGGCGGCGCCGGCGTTTGGCGTGGATGACCCCAAGCTGGCGCTGATCCGGGCCATGCTCGAAATGTGGCTGGGACATTCGATCAAAATTTTCGCGGGCTTGCCGCAACAGGGCGCGCAGCCCGCCGTTGCCGCCCCCGCCGGAGAGGGCGTTGCCGCCCAGGCGGCACCTGTCGCCAAGCCGAACGCCCCGGCGCAAGCGGAAATTTTCGGCTTCTACAGCCGTCGGGAAATTTACGCGGAAAGCGAGCAGACCCAGTTTGCCGCCAACGGCACGGTCAAAACCGCCGATGGCCGCGAGATCAACTTTCAGCTTCAACTGTCGATGAGCCGCTCGTATTACGAGGAGAGTTCACTCAGCGTGGCCTTCGGCGAGGCGGCGCGCCAGCTTCACGATCCGCTGGTCATCAACTTCGCCGGCACCGCCGCCCAGTTGACCGACCAGCGCTTCGCTTTCGACCTCAATGCCGACGGCGAGACGGAGCAGATCAATTTCGTCGCGCCGGGCAGCGGTTTTCTGGTTTTCGACCGCAATCAGGACGGGCGCATCAATGACGGCAGCGAACTGTTCGGCCCGACCACCGGCGACGGTTTCGCCGAACTCGCCGCCCTCGATGACGACGGCAATGGCTGGATCGACGAGAACGATGCCGCTTTCAATCTGTTGCAAATCTGGACGCGCGACGCCGCGGGCAACGATCAACTGCAATCGCTGGCGGCGGCAGGTATCGGGGCGATCTCGCTGAGCCGTGTGGCGACGCCGTTCGACATCAAGACCACGGGCAACGACCTGCTCGGACAGATTCGCAGTTCCGGCGTTTTCTTGCAGGAAAACGGCATGGTCGGAAGCATTCAGCAGATCGATCTGACGGTGTAAGGCGCCGCTGGTAAAATAATGCGATTCGGCTCGGTGATGGGATTCGGATGAGCCGCGACCTGACGAGGAAACGAGATGCCGCGTTTTGCCGATTTGAAGATCTGGCTGCGTCTGACCGCAGCCATCTGGAGCATCCTGGCCCTCATGTGGATCGGAGCCATCGTCTGGACCACGCAAGTCAATCGGGATACGGCCATTCGCCAGGCGCAGGATTTCTCGCAGAGCATTCACGAGATGACCATGGCCGGCCTGACCGGCATGATGCTCACCGGCACCGTCGGTCAGCGCGAAGTTTTTCTCGACCAGATCAAGCAGTTGTCGATCATCAAGGATTTGCATGTCGCCCGCTCTGATGCCGTCAGCAAGCTGTATGGCCCCGACACCAAGAGCAACCGGTCGCTGGATGCAGTCGAGCAGCAGGTGATGCAAAGCGGCGAGCCGTACATGTCCGTCGAAGCGACGGGTGACACCTCCTTTCTGCGCGTGGTCAACCCGACCAAAGCAGCCAAGGACTACCTCGGCAAGGACTGCGTCCTCTGCCACCAGGTGCCGGAAGGCACGGTACTCGGCGTGGTCAGCATGAAAATTTCGCTCGACTCGGTCGAGGCCCAGGTCACCGCCTTTCGCCTGAAAATCAGCGGCGTCGCCCTCGCCGCGCTGGGTGCCCTGCTGGTGATCGTCTACCTGTTGACCCGGCATTTCGTCACGGCGCCGCTCGATGAACTGCGTCAGGGTTTGCGCGAGATCGCCAGCGGCGAAGGCGACCTGACCCGCCGTCTGCCGGTCAAGGGCCAGGATGAAATTGGCCAGGCGGCGCTGGTGTTCAACGACATGATGGAGAATTTCAATCAACTGGTGCGCCAGGTGCGCGATTCCGCCAGCCAGGTCTCGGCCCGCGTCAGCGCGTTGTCCGATAGCGCCGACCGCGTTGCGCAAAGCTCGCACTTGCAGAACGAGAAATCGTTGGCCGCCCGGGGCAGCGTCGAGCAACTGGTCGCCAGCATTTCCGCCATCGCCCAGAGCGCCGAAAATGTGCAGCACCGGTCGCAGGAAAGCCTGGCGCGCGCCAACGAGGGCAGCCGAAACCTGGAAGCGCTGCTCAGCGAAATGGATGTCGTCGAGCGGTCGGTCAAGGAAATGGCCGACTCGGTCAACGATTTCGTCCGCAATACCGAGGCGATTACCCGCATGACCAGCCAGGTCAAGGACATTGCCGAGCAGACCAACCTGCTGGCGCTCAATGCCGCCATCGAGGCCGCTCGCGCCGGCGAACAGGGTCGCGGTTTCGCCGTCGTCGCCGACGAAGTGCGCAAGCTGGCGGAAAAATCGTCACGCTCGGCCAGCGAGATCGACGCCATCACCGCCAGCCTGAGCGCCCAGTCGGTCGCCGTCCGGCGCAGCATCGAGGCCGGCTTGCACCACATCGCCGCCAGCCAGAGCGCCGTCACCTCCGTATCCAGCGTGTTGCAGGCGGCCAACGGTTCGGTCGCCGAAGTCGACAAGGGCCTGGACAGCATCGCCAGTTCCACCGACCAGCAGCGCCACTTCTCCGGCGATGTCGAAGCCAGTATCGAAGCCATCGCCGAAATGGCCCGCGACAACAACGGCACGGTCGAACAGACGACCGGCGCCGCCCACGACCTGAAGCGCCTGGCCGACGGTCTGGCGGCAATGGTCGGCCGCTTCAAGGTCTAGCGCGACGACTGACCAATTCCATTCTCAAATCAGCCGAGTACGCGAAGGCGAAGCGCAGACAGTACGGTTGTACGGCAAGCGAAGCCGACGATCGGTTGATTTGGCAATGGAATAACCCGTTCCGCCGGGTTGTGGCGTTTAACCAGAGGCAAACCCTTTTTGTCTGTCTGGAGACCGTCATGAAATCCGTTCTCACCACCACGCTCACAACAACGCTGCGTTGCGGCAGCCTGGCGCTCGGCCTGGCGCTGGCCGCTTGCAGCACCCCGACCGAACAGGCGGCTCCGTCCGTCAGCGCCGTCGACAAACCGGCGGCGCACGCCGAAATGCCTGTTCCGCCCGAGCCTTTGGCAGCCCCGAGTAACCCATCCGAACAGAAAGCTGCCGGAAATATCGCCATGGAGGCCGCGCGTGCTCGCGTCAGCGGCGATCTCCTCCGTCAGGACAAGGCCATGTTCCAGCCTGCGCCCGCGCCCAGCGTCGCTTATGCCTACAGCTTCCAGCCCGCGCCGCAGAACACCGAGAAGTACTCGCATTACGCCGACAACCCGGTCAAGCTGACCCGCGTCGAGGCGCTGTCCACGCTCAGTCTGGATGTCGATACCGCCAGCTACAGCAATGTCCGCCGCTTCTTGAATCAGGGCCAGTTGCCGCCCAAGGACGCGGTGCGCATCGAGGAAATGGTCAATTATTTCCGCTACAGCGACGCCCTGCCGCTGCCCGGCCACCCCTTCGCCGTGCAGACGGAAGTGGCAGCCGCACCGTGGAACCGCGATCACCTGCTGCTGCGCGTCGGCGTCAAGGCCGTCGATGTTGCGGCCGCCGCCATGCCGCCGGCCAATCTGGTGTTTCTGGTGGATGTTTCCGGCTCCATGAATTCGCCCGACAAATTGCCGCTGGTGCAGTCGTCGCTGAAAATGCTGACTGCCCAGTTGCGGCCGCAGGATCGCGTGGCGCTGGTGGTCTATGCCGGACGCACGGCGCTGGAACTGCCTTCCACCCCCGGCAACCAGAAGGAGAAAATCCAGGCCGCCATCGCCCGCTTGCAGGCCGGCGGCTCGACGGCGGGCGGCGCGGCGCTGGAGATGGCTTATGCCCAGGCGCGCGCCGGTTACATCCAGGGCGGCATCAATCGCATCCTGCTGGCCACTGATGGCGATTTCAACGTCGGCATCACCGACATCGAGCAACTGAAGAGCCTGATCGAGCGCGAGCGCGAAAGCGGCATTTCGCTGACCACGCTGGGCTTCGGCCAGGGCAATTATCAGGATGCCATGATGCAGCAACTGGCCGACATCGGTAACGGCAATTACAGCTACATCGACTCGCTGAGCGAGGCGCGCAAGGTGCTGGTGGAGGAAATGTCATCGACCTTCAACACCGTCGCCAAGGACGTGAAAATCCAGTTGGAATTCAACCCGGCGCAGATCGCGGAATGGCGGCTGATCGGCTACGAAAAGCGCGTGCTGCGCGAAGAAGATTTCCGCAACGACAAGGTGGATGCCGGCGATGTCGGCGCGGGCAAGACCGTGACCGCGCTCTATGAACTGACGCCGGTCGGCGCCAATACGCTGCATGGCGAGCGCCGCTATGGCTCGGCCACGCCCGTCACCAGCGGCAAGACGGCGGAACTGGGCTTTCTGCGCATTCGCTACAAGCAGCCCGAGGGCAGCCAATCGACCGAACTATCGCAAACCATTGCTCGCCCCGATGCGGCCATGCTGGCACTGACGCCTTCCGCCGATTTGCGTTTCGCCAGCGCCGTCGCCGCCTTCGGCCAGCTTTTGCGGCAATCGCCCTATACGGGCAACTTTACCTATGCCGATGTGCAAGCCTTGGCTGGCCAAGACCCGAATGGCAGCGCCGAGCGCGGCGAATTCAGCAAACTGGTCGCCATCGCCGCCGCCCTGACACCGGCCAAACCGGGAGCCGTTCCCCTGAACCATGACCGACGCCACGCCGAATGACGAAACGCTGATGCTGGCCTATCAAGCCGGCGACGCGGGCGCCTTCGATACGCTCTACCAGCGCTATCGCGGGCGTCTCTTTCGTTTTCTCGCGCACGAAGCCGGCAGCCGCGAGGCCGGCGAGGAAATTTATCAGGAAGCCTGGCTGCGCCTGATCCGGCACCGCGAGCAATATCGGGTCGAAGCGCGCTTCAGCACCTGGCTCTATCGGCTGGCGCATAGCGCCTTGGTCGACCACCTGCGCAAGCGCGGCCGTCTGTGGCAGCACGAAGAAACCGTGGCGGAATTGCCTGAAGATGTCGCCTGCCCGCTGCCGGGGCCGGAGGCGGAATGGGAACGCCGGCTGACGGCGCAGGCGCTGAGCGATTGCCTGCAAACCCTGCCCGAAGAACAGCGCGAGGTTTTTCTGCTGCGCGAAGAAGCCGAACTATCCTTGCAGGCCATCGCCGAAATCACCGGCGCGGGGCTGGAAGCCGCCAAAAGCCGCCTGCGCTATGCCCTGAAAAAACTCCGTCAGTGCCTGGCGGGCCGGGAGATGGCCGCATGAACGAGCGCGAGAATGACGACCACGACCGCGAATTGCACGACGCGCAACTGAGCGCGCTCTACCGGCAACTGCCGCAAGCAGAACCGGCTGCCGATCTCGACGCCGCCATCCGCGCCGCCGCCCGTCGCGCCGTGCATGCCGGCCCTGGCAACCGCAACATCGCCGCCGCCCGCCAGCAACGCCACCTCGGCTGGTTCGCTACTGCCGCCGTCGCCCTGCTGTGCGTCGGCTTGGTCGTGCAGATGGAGCGGCAGTCTCCAGAGCCATTGCCGGCAGCCATGACGCCAGCGCCCGCGGCGAAACCGCAACCGGCGAACGAACTGGCCGCCGCCGCGCCAGCCCCAGCCGAGGCCCCTGCCCGGACAACCGTCCCAGCCGAAAAGAAAAGCGCCAACAGCAATCAACCCGCCGAAGCAGCCCGCGCGCGCGCCAGAGCCGATGCGTTCGACAAATACGGACAAGAAGCGCCTGCCGGCAATCTCGCCCAAGCCGATAGTGACCGCATGATGGCGCCCGTTCCGCCGCCAACCCCGGCCGCCGCTCCCGCGCCCATCATTGCCGCGCCCGAACCCGCGCCAGCCGCTGTTGCGGTAGCCAAGCCTGCGCCGCAATCACGCGCAATCATCGCCCCGAAAGCCGAAGAACGCGCCATCCACGCGGATAGCGCCAGCGAAACCGCCGCCCGGCGGCTCGACCGCGACATCGAGCGGCAACTACAAACCCCCGCCGCGCCGCCCGCCTGCGCCAATCATGACAATGGCGATCAACAACCACTGTGCGACCTGCTGATCCTGCACGCCGCCGGCCAACCCCTACCCACCGACTGGCAACAGCGGCTGGACGCCGCCGGACTATGGCAAGGCGATTTCGCCTATCGCCGCGTTCTGCTGGAGCGATTGTTCGCACGCTGAGGAACACGGTAGGGCGGGGCTTGCCCCAATACTGTTTCCTTAATTAAAACCATGCCATAATCCCGAACCTCGAACTCGGGATGGATCTACGCATGGCCAGAACACGTAAGGAACTACCGC
>WQUQ01000319.1 GCA_009782025.1 Desulfobulbus sp.
CCGAAGCCGGCGCGCGGGTAGTTCCAGTCGACGTTGGCGAATTCGTCGCAGACCACGCGGCAGGTGCCGCATTCGAGGCAGCCGTCGGTAATCAGGCCGATGCGCTGGTCGTCGAAAGACCAGCAGCCGGCCGGGCAGCAGTAGACGCAAGCCTGGGTCTGGCAGCGTTCGTTGCAGATCTTGGGGTCGCGGATCTTGATGTGCGGCCGGTCGGCGTCGACGCGGTAGCGGTTCTGGTAGAGTTTTTCTTCGACTTTCATCATGCTTTTTCTCCTAGCGGGTGGCGCGCCAGAGGCGGAAGGCGTCGCCCAAGAGGCCGAGCAGCGAGCGCCGCTGGCGGAAGGCGGCGATGATTTCCTTTTCCTTGGACTCTTTGTCGCGGCCATCGACCGAGAAGAAGTTGAATGCCGCCTGGTTGAGCAGGCCCGGATAGTCCGCCACGAATTGCCGCTGGCGATCGAGCATGCCGGGAATCTTGCGGTATTTTTTCAGATCCTTCATGACGAAGCTCTCGTCCAGCCGGGCCTGGTAGCGGGCCAGGTTGGCGGCGCTGGCGGATTTGCCCTCGGCGAACAGTTCGAGCAGGGTTTCGGCGGCGAACCGGCCGGTGGTCATGGCCAGGTTGGAGCCTTCGCGGTGCACGGCGTTCAGGAAGCCGGCGGAATCGCCGACCAGCAGCCAGCCTTCGCCGTAGAGCCTGGGCAGCGCGTCGTAGCCGCCTTCGGGCAGCAGGTGAGCAGAGTATTCGCGCGTTTCGCCGTCGGCGATCAGCGGCGCGACCGAGGGGTGGCGTTTGAGTTTTTCCAGCAAATCGGCCGGGGTCGTTTTTTGCTTCTTCATGTCGGACAACATGCAGCCGATGCCGATCGAGATCGAATCCTTGTTGGTGTACAGAAAGCCGGTGCCGACCATGCCTTCGGAGATGCTGCCGATCATTTCGATGACCGCGCCTTCCTGGCCAGCGAGGTTGAAGCGGGCGTCGATGGTTTCCCTGGGCAGGAAGATGACTTCCTTGACGCCCAGGGCCATCGCCGCCGGCTTGATGTCCTCGCGCAGACCGGCGCGGGTGGCGACCAGCGAGTTGACGCCGTCGGCCAGGATCACAGCATCGGCGTAAATCTTGCCGTTGTCGCGGTCGACATTGACGCCGATGACGCGGCCTTGCTCGTCCTTCAGCAACTCGCTGACGGTCATTTCACAGAGCACCAGCGCGCCGGCTTTTTGCACCTGGTCGGAGAACCATTTGTCGAAACGGGCGCGGATGATGGTGTAGCGGTTGCCCGGCTGCTGGTTGTACTGCTCGGAGCGAAAATGCGCGCCGAAGTGCGACTGTTCTTCCATCAGCCACATCCGCTGCTCGACCACGTGGCGTTCGAGCGGCGCGGAATCGCGGAAATCGGGGATGATTTTTTCCAGCGCGTCGGCATAGAGAATGGCGCCCTGCACGTTCTTCGAGCCGGGGTATTCGCCACGCTCGAGTTGCAGGACTTTCTTGCCGGCCCTGGCCAGCGTGTAGGCGGCGGCATTGCCGGCCGGGCCGGCGCCGACGACGATGACATCGAATTTTTCAGCGGTCTGGTTCATGCTTGTTCTCACGACTGGCCGAGCGGTTGACCCAAATAGGCGGCAAAGGTTTTCTGCAAGGCCGGCAGCACCTGCACGCAATCGCCGACGATGGCGTAGTGGGCGAAATCGAAGATCGGCGCGCTCGGGTCGTTGTTGATGGCGATGATGCAGTCGGCGGCTTCCATGCCGACGCGGTGCTGGATGGCGCCGGAAATGCCAGCGGCGATATAGAGCGCCGGACGCACCGTCTTGCCGGTCTGGCCGACCTGGCGGTCGGCGCTGATCCAGCCGGCGTGAATCGCCGCCCGCGAAGCGCCGACTTCGGCCCCCAGCGTCTTGGCCAGATCCCAGACCAGTTTGAAGTTCTCGGCCTTGCCCAGGCCCTTGCCGCCGGAAACGATCATTTCGGCATAAGGCAGTTGCGCCTTGCCGGATTGGTCGTCGGGCACGAAAGCGAGCACCTTGGTGATGACGTCGGTTTCGACCAGATGCGGATCGACGTCGACGATCAGGCCGGAGCGTTCCGGTTGCGCCTCCGGCATCGGCATCACGCGATGGCGCACAGTCGCCATCTGCGGCCGGTAGTTCAGCGTCACGATGGTGCACAACAGGCTGCCGCCAAAAGTCGGCCGCGTCGACAACAGGCAACGGTCTTCGGCGTCGATGTCCAGCCCGGTGCAATCGGCGGTCAGGCCGGTTTTCAGCGTCGTCGCCACCGAGCCGGCCAGATCGCGGCCGAGCGTGGTCGCGCCGAGCAGCATGATTTCCGGCTTGAACTGGTTGACCAGATCGGTCAGCGCCTGGGTGTAGGGCACGTTGCGGTAATCGGCCAGCACCGGGCTGGCGACGCGGTAGCAGCGGTCGGCCCCGTAGGCGAAGGCGGCCGCGCACTGCGCCTGGAGTTCCGGGCCGGGCGCGCCCATGACGACGGCGCATAGCTCGACGCCCAACTGGTCGGCCAGCAGCCGGCCCTGCCCCATCAGTTCCCACGACACCGGATGCACATGGCCGCGCTCGCTCTCGACCAGCACCCAGACGCCCTTGTAATTGAGCAGGTCGCCTTCGAGCTTGACCTTGCGTTTCTTGATCGGCTTGTCGCTCCTGGCGTTAGTCATGATGCGCTCCCGCCTTGTGGCGTTCCAGTTCCTTGCCGACCTTGGGAATCTCGGCCAGCACCTTCGTCAGCAACGCTTCGGTTGCCGCTTGCGGGTCTGCCGGGTCGAAGGCGATCTGCTGCGCCTTCTCGGCGCGCGGCGTCGGCCCGAAAACGCGGCTGACGATGGTCGGGCTGCCCTTGAGGCCGACCTTCTTGAGATCCTCGATGCCCGCCGACGTGCGATCCCAGACGCGGATTTCGGCGCGCGCCGCGCGGAACACGTCGGGCGCCGAGCCGAAGCGGATCTCGTTGCTCCCTTCGAGCATGGTAATCAGCGCCGGCAAGCGCGTTTCCAGCAACTGCGCGCCGCCCTCGGCGCGGCGTTCGACCTGGATTTTCCCCGACTCGCGATCGATGGCGACGACCCTGGCGACGTAGGTCAGGAGTTCCAGCCCCAGGCGCTTGGCAATGCCCGGCCCGACCTGGGCGGTATCGCCGTCGATGGTCTGCTTGCCGGTGAGCACCAGGTCGACCGGCTGTTCCTTGCCCAAGGTGGCGATGGCCGAGGCCAGCACGTAAGACGTGGCCAGCGTGTCGGCGCCGGAGAAAATCTTGTCGGTAATCAACACCGCCTCGTCGCAGCCGTAGGCCAGCGCCTTGCGCAGCGCCACCGCGGCCGGCGGCGGCCCCATGGTGATGACCGTGACCTTGCCGCCGTGCGCATCGCGGATTTGCAGCGCCGCCTCGATGGCGAACAGGTCGTAGGGATTGATGACGGCGGGCACGCCCTGCCGCATGATGGTATTGGTCACCGGATGCACCCGGATATGGGTGCTGTCGGGAACCTGCTTGATACAGACGACGATGTTCATGTTCAAGTCACGCTTGCGATAATGAAAAAGACGGTACGGTACAGCTTGGCGCTTCAGGTTCAACCCGGATCTGGCCCGGCGGATGGCAGTACGCCGATACTCGACTGGGCCGGATGCAAAATTTTGCCCCGGCGGGTCACGATACGACTCATGCAGTCAATCAGCGGAACCCGGCATTGTACCGATGAATCAGTCAGTTGCGTAGCGGGCAAACGGCGGCGCGGCGGCACAACGGGGAACGCCCGGTTAGCGCCCGCTGATCCCTTGCTTGACGAGCATTTTCCCCGCCACCCCGACGATAGATGGCGAGCGCATGCAGGGCGCCGACCAGGCCAACGGCAAAAGCCACCGCGCCAGCGCCCGTTTCGGCCGGCGCCGAGGAGAGCGCCGCCGCGGCGGAGAAAAGCTGCAAGGCGACATCGATGCCGGCAAAGCCGAGAACGCTCCGCCATTTTTCATCCCGGAAAAAATAGCGGCCATTTTTTCTGCCGAAATCGAAGCAAGCGCCAAAAACCGATCCCGCCAAAGCGCCCATATTGAGGCCGCTGCCACTAGCGAGACCCCAGTAATGGACGATCAGCCCGGCCACAATGAGCAGCGCCACATACAGCAGAAAAAATCGCAGAAAAACGCCCTTGAGGGTCATCGCCGCCCTTTCTGCCCGATCATTTCGCGGCCGCCTCGGGCGGCAGCAGCAGCCACATCTTGCCGCTCTGCTTCATGCGCCCGGCCTGTTCGCCGGCGGTCTTGCCGAAGCCCCAGAAGAAGTCGGCGCGCACTGCGCCCTTGATCGCGCCGCCGGTGTCCTGGGCCAGCACCAAGCGATTCAGCGGCTGCGCCGAATTGGGCCGGGTGGTGCTCAAGAAAACCGGCGCGCCGAGCGGCACCGAGCGCGGGTCGACGGCGATGCTGCGCTCGGCGGTCAGCGGCACGCCCAGCGCGCCGATCGGGCCGTCCTGGCTATCCGGCAGTTCACGGAAAAAGACGTAGCTCGGATTGCTGTTCAGCAGGTCGTCGAGCCGCCCCGGATTGGCTCGCGCCCAGGCCTGGATGCCCTGCATCGAGGCTTCTTCCAGCTTGAGATCGCCACGCTCGACCAGCACGCGGCCGATCGACTGGTAGGGATGGCCGTTCTGGTCGGCGTAATTGAGACGCACCAGGCTGCCGTCGGCCAGGCGCACCCGCCCGGAGCCTTGCACTTGCAGGAAGAACAACTCGACGGCGTCATCCACATAGAGCAGCGTGCGGGCCGGAATGCGCTCGCCGCGACCGACGATCTCGCCGCGCGTCCAGTACGGCACCACGCGCTTGCCGTCGAGCCGGCCGCGCAGGCGTTTGTCCTTGAGTTCGGGAAAAATGGCCGACAGATCGATGCTGAGCAGATCGTCGGGCACGCCCAGCACCGGCTGCCTGAAGCCGCGCGTCCGCTGGCGGCTGCCGCGCAGCAGCGGCTCGTAATAGCCGGTCATCATGCCGACGGGGTTGCCGTCGTCGGCGATGATGGCGTAGGGCCGCAAATGCTCCTGAAAGAAGGCGCGGGCAGCGAAACCGGGCCGGCCATCCGCCCCGCGGGCCAGGGCGCAGACGCGCTGCCACGCCCCGCCATCCGGCCGCCCGGCCAGAGCGCGGCAGGATTGCAGAAAGGCCGGCCAGGCAGCGGCCACGTCGTCGTCCTGCCAGCCCGGCAGGTCGCTCCAGTCGGCGGCTTGCAGCGTGCGCGAGAAGGGCGGCGGCACGGTGGGCGGCACGGCAACCGGCGGCGGACAGATCGGTGTCACCGCGGGCGGGCAGGCGGCGCAGGGCGGGCAACCCGGCGTCGCCGGCCTGGGCGGGGGCGCGGCGCAACCGGCCAGCAGCAGACAGGCGAAGGCGAGAATGGCTTGTATTCGAGACATGGCTTTCGTTAGAGTTCAAGGCTTCGCCGAAAGTATACCTGCCCCCCATGCCAGTCACTCCAGCCGCTCTCCCGCTCGACCATCTGCTCGCCCGCGCCGAGGCCGTCCTCGGCCGGCTCGAAGCCATCCTGCCGCCGCCGTTGCCGCCTGTCGACTGGCAAGACGCCGTCGCCTTCCGCTGGCGCAAACGCCAGGGCCGCAACGGTTTGCAAGCGGTGTATCAGCCGCACCCGATCCGCCTCGCCGATCTGGAGCACATCGACGATCAAAAGGCGCGCATCGTCGGCAACACCCGCCAGTTCATCGCCGGCCAGCCGGCCAACAACGTGCTGCTGACCGGCGCGCGCGGCTGCGGCAAATCCTCGCTGGTCAAGGCCGTGTTGAACGAATTTTCCGCCAGCGGGCTGCGCCTGATCGAGGTGGACAAGGACGATCTGGTCGATCTGGCCGACATCGTCGAGCTGGTCGCCGAGCGGTCGGAACGCTTCATCATCTTTTGCGACGATCTTTCCTTCGAGGCCGGCGAGACCGCCTACAAGGCGCTCAAATCGGTGCTCGACGGCTCCGTCGCCGCGCCGCCGGACAACGTGCTGATCTACGCCACCTCCAACCGCCGCCACCTGATGCCCGAGTATTTCTCGGAGAATCTGGAAAGCACCCGCGTCGATGACGAAATCCACCCCGGCGAAGCCACCGAGGAAAAAATCTCGCTCTCCGAGCGCTTCGGCCTGTGGCTTTCCTTCTACCCCTTCAGCCAGGACGATTACCTCGCCATCGCCCGCCACTGGCTCTCCCATTTCGGCGTCGACGAAAAAACCATCGCCGGCTGCGAGCGCGAAGCGCTCAACTGGGCGCTCGGCCGCGGCTCGCGCTCCGGCCGCGTGGCCTGGCAATTCGCCCGCGACCTGGCCGGCCGGCGAAAAAAACCGGCAGCCAGAAAAAAGTGACGCCGGTCGTCGAAGTCGCCGCCGCCGTCCTGCTGCGCGCCGACGGCCGCGAGTTTCTGCTCGCCCAGCGGCCGGCCGGCAAGGTCTACGCCGGCTACTGGGAATTTCCCGGCGGCAAGGTGGAAGCCGGCGAAAACATCCGCGCCGCCCTGGTGCGCGAACTGCAAGAAGAACTGGGCATCACCGCCACCGCCTGCACGCCGTGGCTGACCCGGCAATTCACCTATCCGCACGCGACGGTGCGCCTCAATTTCTGGCGCGTTACCGCCTGGGAGGGCGAAATCGGCCTCAGCGCGCCGCTCGAACACAGCGCCGTGATCTGGCAGGAGTGCGGTGCAGCGACCCAAGTCTCCCCCATCCTGCCGGCCAACGGCCCGATCCTCAAGGCGCTGCGCCTGCCGACGACGATGGCCATCACCCTGGCCGAAAGCGCGGGCGTCGAACGCCAGTTGCAACGCCTGGAAACCGCGCTGGCCGACGGTCTGGGCCTGATCCAGTTGCGCGACAAAGGACTGCCGCCAGCGCAGCGTTGGCAATTCGCCGAGGCCGTGTTGCGCCTGGCCCGCGCGGCGGACGCCTTGGTCGTCATCAACGACGACGCCGACCTTGCCCGCCGCGTCAACGCCGACGGCCTGCATCTCTCCTCGGCGGCGCTGGCCGCCTGCTCCGTGCGGCCCGATTTCGCCTGGGTCGGCGCTTCCTGCCACACGGTCGATGAAATCGCCCGCGCCGGCCAACTGGAACTCGACTACGCCCTGCTCGGCCCGGTGCTGCCGACGCCCAGCCATCCCGAAAATCCCGGCCTCGGCTGGGCCGAATTCACCCGCCGCAGCGCCGGCAACACCCTGCCCGTATTCGCCCTCGGCGGCCTCTCCCACGACCTCTTGACCGCCGCCCAGACAGCCGGCGCACACGGCATCGCGCTGATGCGCGGCTGGTAGTTTTGAAGATCGACTCATGACGCTCATCTGGATCGCCCTTGCCGCAGGACTTCTCCTGCTCGTGATTGGCATCTCAACCCGGATAAAACTTTCCAGATTGCGGCGCTCTGGAATTTATCCTCCACCCGGACAAACCACGATGGCGAATGTCGAGCGCCTGCTGAAACAAAATCAGCCGGTCATGGCCATTCGTTGCTACCGCGAGATTCACCATTGCAGCTTGCGCGAAGCCAAAGAAGCCATCGCGTCGATTTTGGCGAATAAGTAGCCCGCTTCCTCATCATTCTGCTCAGTATCAAAACAGCATTCGACCCGATCACTATAATCATCAGCTTTGCATTCCTTACAGGAGCGAACGTTATCATCAACAGTCCAACGAGCAGGCCATCCCGACCTGGCTCAATCCAACGGATCTCTACGAAAACCGGAGCGATTCACCGCGACTTCCGATTCCTACCGCGCTCAATTGCTTGGGTTGACATGAATTTCATGCGATCGCCCTGATGCAGGCCCTTTCGCGTTCGATCACCAGCGCCCAGAATGGGCCGCACCGCGATCTGGAGAGGCGAGTTCGCCGTCATCTGGCGCAGCCGTTCCAGAAACCGATTGCCGATTACAACCGGGCGGCGCTGGCGCAGGCGCTGGCCGCGCGGGCCGCCTGGAATCCGCAAGCGCCGCTGATTCTCGATGCCGGCTGCGGCGTTGGCTGGAGCACGGAGCGCCTGGCCGGGCAGTACCCCGATCATTTCGTGCTCGGCGTCGATCAGTCGCTGGCTCGTCTCGAACGCAGCAAACCGCTGCCGGCCAACGCCGCGCTGCTGCGCGCCGATCTGGTCGATTTCTGGCGTTTGCTGGCCGAACACGGCATTCGTCTGGCGCGCCACTACAACCTGTACCCGAATCCGTGGCCGAAAATCGGCCATCTCGCCCGGCGCTGGCATGGGCACGCGGCGTTCCCCGCCTGGCGCGTCCTGGGCGGCGAACTGGAGTGCCGCAGCAACTGGCGCATCTACATCGAGGAAATGGCGCTGGCGCTGGGCTGGCTTTGTGGTCAACCCGGTGGCCAGCCGGTCGCCGTCGAGCCTTGGCAGACCGCTGATCCGATGACGCCGTTCGAGAAAAAATATCTCGCTTCCGGCCATGTCCTGTGGCGCTGCCGGGTGGATTTGGGATGAACGTCTGCCAGCATTGCGGCGCGTGCTGCGCCAGCCTGCGCGTCGATTTTCATCCGGCCGAACTGGCTGGCGGCGCTTTCGCCTGGGGCGATGGCGTGCCGCTGGCCATGACCGTGCCGGTGACGCCGGCCATCGTCCGCCTGCGCGGCACCGACGCCATGCCGCCGCGCTGCGTGGCGCTGATTGGCGAAGTGGGCGTCGCCGTCGCCTGCGGCATTTACGCGGCGCGCCCCTCGCCGTGCCGGGAATTCGCTGTCGAGCACCCGGCCTGCAACCGCGCCCGCCGCCAGTGCGGCTTGCCGCCCATCC
>WQUQ01000320.1 GCA_009782025.1 Desulfobulbus sp.
GCAGAATCCATACGCTGCATGGATTCCGCGACTGCGCGCGGAATGACGGGGTTGTACCGCATGGCACGTCAATATTTACCGTTTGAAACAGAAACGGAATTAGTCGAGAGTGGAGAGTGGAGAGTTGGGGAGCGGCTTTTACTCTCAACTCCCCAACTCTCGGCTCTCGACTAATTCTCGCCATGCAAATGAAACAGTCGGCTAGCGGCAAGCTGTAGCGCGTCGCGGTCGTCGCCCGTGGCGACATTCAAGGTCTGGGTCGGGGCGTGCAGAAACTTGTTGGTCAGCCGCTGCGACAGATGTTCGACCACTTTTTCCGGCGCTTCGCCGCGGGCCAGGAGCTTCATCGCGTGTTCCAGCTCGTGTCGCCGCATGCGCTCGGCGGCATCGCGCAACGAACGGATCACCGGCACCGTGTCGCGCGCCGCCAGCCAGCCGAGAAAATCGCGGACGCGCTGGTCGATGATGGATTCCGCCTCGATCACCGCCGCCTGCCGTGATTCAAAGCCGCTGGCAACGACCTGGGCGAGATCGTCGACGGTGTAGAGAAAAATGTCGTCGAGATCGCCGACCTCCTGCTCGATGTCGCGCGGCACCGCCAGATCGAGCATGAACATCGGCCGGTGGCGGCGCGCCTTGATCGCCCGCTCGACTAGCCCCAAGCCGATGATCGGCAACGGCGCGGCGGTACAGGAAACAACAATGTCATGGCCGGGCAGGTGCTCGGCCAACTCATCCAGGCGGATGGCGACGCCGTGGTGGCGCTCGGCCAGGTCGCGGCCGCGCTCCTGCGTGCGGTTGGCGACGGTGACGCCCTTCGGCTGGCGGGCGCAGAAGTGGGCGGCACACAGTTCGACCATCTCGCCGGCGCCGATGAAGAGGATGCGCTGTTCCCCGATCGACCCGAAGATGCGCTCGGCCAGATGCACGCCGGCGGCGGCCATGGAAACCGTGTTGGCGCCGATGGCGGTGCTGCTGCGCACCTCCTTGGCCACCGAGAAAGCGTGTTGAAACAGCTTGTGCAATTGCGTGCCGAGGGCGCCGCTCGCCTCGGCGGCGCGCGCCGCCTCCTTCATCTGGCCGAGGATCTGCGGCTCGCCGATGACCATCGAATCCAGACCGCTGGCCACGCGAAAGGCATGGCGGACGGCCGCCGGCTGGTCATGGGTATACAGGTAGGGCGAAAACTCGCCGGGCGCGATCTGGTGGTAGCGGCTGAGCCAGTCGATGACCGCCTCCGGCGTCTCGGCGGCGCAATAAATTTCGGTGCGGTTGCAGGTCGACAGAATCGCCGCTTCCTTGACCGGCTGGCTGCGCATCAGATCGGCCAGCGCATGCGCCAGTTTTTCGGCGCCAAACGCCACCCGCTCGCGGATGGCGAGCGGCGCGGAATGATGGTTGATGCCGAGGGTAAAAATCACCGGAATGGGCTGGAAGGCGCAGAACGAGGGCCGATTATAGCATCGGCCTCCGCAGGCCCTTCGGCGGCGCGGGCGAGAGTGCAGGGCAATCGCATGAACGCCATCGGCTTCGGCAAAGGCCGGGAGCGCCCCCTCTCCCCGCCAAGCGGGGAGAGGGAGTTGACGTTGTGCCTTGGCACAGCCTTCCGTCATGACAATCAGATTCATGCGATTACCCTGGGCGAGAGCGATTGAACCGCGCCCCCGCCTTATTCCATTGCCAAATCAACCGACGACCTTGTCGGCTTCGCTTGCCGGTCAACCGTACTGTCTACGCTTCGCCTTCGCGTCCTCGGCTGATTTAAAAATGGAATTATTTGGCGGCGTAAATCTGATCGAAGATGCCGCCGTCCTTGAAATGCGTGGCGAAAGCCTGCTCGGCGCTGCCGAACACTTCGTCGATGGTGAAGGTGTTGATCTTCGGAAAGAAAGCCGCGTATTTCTTCAGAATTTCCGGATCGCGCGGCCGCAGGTAGTGCCGCGCGGCGTTCTCCTGGCCCTCCCGGGACCACAGGTATTCCAGGTAGGCCGTCGCCTGTCGGCGCGTGCCTTTCTTGTCTACCACCGTGTCGACAACAGCCACCGGAAACTCGGTTTGCAGGGTCAGGCTGGGGTAAATGACCTCGAAATCGCCCTTGCCGAATTCCCCGGCGATCATCTCGGCCTCGGCTCTGAAAGTAATCAGCACATCGCCCATGCGCCGCTGTAGGAAGGTCGTGGTCGCGTCGCGGACGCCGGTGGCGAACAGCGGCGCATTCTTCAACAGCTTGCCGAGAAACTCCCGCGCCGTCCTGTCGTTACCGCCCGGCTGTCGCAGCGCCCAGGCCCAGGCCGCAAGATAGCTGTTGCGGCCATTGCCGGTAGTTTTCGGGTGCGAAATGATGACCTGTACGCCCGGCGCGGCCAGGTCAGGCCAGTCGTTGAGATGCTTCGGGTTGCCCTTGCGCACGATAAAGACGATCGCCGACGTATAAGGCGAGGCGTTGTTGGGGAATTTCCTGGCCCAATCCCTGGCCACCAGCCCCTTGGCGACCAGAAACTCGATGTCGCTGACCTGGCTCATCGTTACCACGTCGGCCTCCAGGCCGTCGGCAACGGCGCGCACCTGCTTGGTTGAACCGCCGTGCGACTGCTTCACCTCCACCGCCTCGCTGGTTTTGGCCTGCCAATATTTCTGAAACAGGGGATTGAAATCCCTGAACACGTCACGGGATGCGTCGAAAGAGACGTTGAGCAAGGTGACGCCGGCTTGCGCGGTGGTGGCGACCAGACCCAGCAACAGGGCGGACAGGGTTTTGCGGACGGCATTCATGCGGCAATTCTCCAGATGGGTGACGAAACGACATGTAGCGGCGCGGGTGATGACTTCAAGGATGATAATCAAATGGCAGCAGCGCGAAATGTACTGGCGACGCTGATTTTGCCATGAGGCGATCGGCGCGCTACCGCCACCCTGTTCCCCAGGCCGGCTAGCGGCTATCATTCGCCATCTTTTCTGCCGCCACCGACCCCGATGCGCCTATCCCTGTCCGCTACGCTCCTGCTCTCCATCCTGCTCGCCGCCTGCGCCAGCAACCGTGAAACCTCGCCCATCCAGCGCGTCGAACAGAGCGGGCCGCTCAAGGTCAATCCCGGTCTGCTCGGCCAGCCCGTACCGGCCGCTCGGGCGACGCCGGCCGCCCCACCGGCCCGACCGGCGGTCAGCGCGGTCGAGCCACCTCCCGCCGAGACGCCGGCCTCGCCCGTGACCAGCGCCCCGCAAAGCTCGCGCAGCCTCTATTTCGACTACAAGAGCGCCCAACTCAAGGAAAGCGACCGCCAGGCCCTGCGCATCCACGCCCACTACCTGACGGCCAACCCGCAGGCGCGCCTGCGCATCGAAGGCAACGCCGACGAGCGCGGCAGCGAGCGCTACAACCTGGAACTCGGCGAACAACGCGCCGCCGCCGTGCGCGCCGCCCTGGTCGCCGCAGGCGCGGCGGAACGGCAGATCGCCATCAAGTCGCTGGGCAAGTCGCAGCCCAGGAACCAGGGCAGCGACGAGTCGTCATGGGCCGAGAACCGCCGCGCCGACCTGATTTACGAGAACGGCAAATAACCCGCCGACATACGCGGCGCCGACGGCCTCCCCCCTGAGCCGCTCGCTGCAAACCGGCGCGCTTTGCTGGGCAATCGCACACGCAGATATCATGCTTCGATTGGACGCTGCATGAGAGAATGCTTCCCTATCTCCGCTGTTTTCGTGCGGATAAACCGGTGTAGGTTGGCGCTGAGCGCAGCGAAGCCCAACATTTGGTCGTTGTACGGGGAGACGTTGGGCTTCGCTGCGCTCAGCGCCAACCTACAAAATCACGGCCCGTGACGTTTGCGTGTGCGATTCCCCTGGCGCACTTTGCTCGGTCGCACGTTACGTTGAGAGAAGCGGTTAAAATGTCAGTTTTATCGCTCGACGCTGGTGAAGGAGAGCAAGCTTGAACAACATGTTCAAAAACCTCGCAGTCTGGCTAATCATTGGCCTTGTGCTGATGGCCGTGTTCAATCAATTCAATGTGCGCCAGGTCGCGCCCGGTTCGATTGAATACTCCCAGTTCCTCGACGATGTGAAGGCGGGACGCATCAGCAAGGTGACCATGGAAGGTCGCACGCTGAAAGCGACGACGGTCGAGGGCAAGCGCGTGACGACCTATGCGCCGCCATCCGACATCTGGCTGGTTTCCGACCTGCTCAAGAGCGGCGTTCAGATCGAGGCCAAGCCGGAGGAGGAACAGTTCTCCCTGATCGGCATGCTGATTTCGTGGTTCCCGATGTTACTGCTGATCGGCGTCTGGATTTTCTTCATGCGCCAGATGCAGGGCGGCGGCAAGGGCGGCGCTTTTTCTTTCGGCAAATCGCGGGCGCGGATGACCGACGAGGGGCAGAATACCGTCACCTTCGCCGATGTCGCCGGTTGCGACGAGGCCAAGGAAGAGGTGCAGGAACTGGTGGATTTCCTGCGCGATCCGTCCAAGTTCCAGAAGCTCGGCGGGCGCATTCCCAAAGGCGTGCTGATGGTCGGCAATCCCGGCACCGGCAAGACGCTGCTGGCCAAAGCCATCGCCGGCGAGGCCAAGGTGCCGTTTTTCAGCATTTCCGGCTCCGATTTCGTCGAGATGTTCGTCGGCGTCGGCGCGGCGCGCGTGCGCGACATGTTCGAGAACGCCAAGAAGCATGCGCCGTGCATCGTCTTCATTGATGAAATCGACGCCGTCGGCCGCCATCGCGGTGCCGGCCTGGGCGGCGGCAACGACGAGCGCGAGCAGACGCTGAATCAGTTGCTGGTCGAAATGGACGGCTTCGAGGGCCACGCCGGCATCATCGTCGTTGCCGCCACCAACCGCCCCGACATCCTCGATCCGGCGTTGCTGCGCCCCGGCCGTTTCGACCGCCAGGTGGTGGTGCCGCTGCCGGACATTCGCGGCCGCGAGGAAATCATCAAGGTGCACATGCGCAAGGTGCCGATCGCCGAGGATGTCAAGGCCGATGTCATCGCCCGCGGCACGCCGGGCTTTTCCGGCGCCGACCTGGCCAACCTGGTCAACGAGGCGGCGCTGTTCGCCGCCCGCCGCAACAAGCGCCTGGTCGACATGGACGACTTCGAGATGGCCAAGGACAAGATCATGATGGGCGCCGAGCGCCGCAGCATGGTCATGACCGAGGAAGAAAAGCTGAACACGGCCTACCACGAATCCGGCCATGCCGTGATCGCCAAGCTGGTGCCGAAATCCGACCCGGTGCACAAGGTCACCATCATCCCGCGCGGCCGCGCCCTGGGCCTGACCATGCAGTTGCCGGAGCAGGATCGCTACGCCTACGACCGCCAGTACCTGCTTTCCCGCATCGCCGTGCTGTTCGGCGGGCGGATCGCCGAGGAACTGTTCATGAACCAGATGACCACCGGCGCTTCCAACGATTTCGAGCGGGCCACCGCGATGGCGCGCGACATGGTGACGCGCTACGGCATGTCCGACCTCGGCGTCATGGTCTATGGCGAGAACGAGGGCGAAGTTTTTCTCGGCCGCTCGGTGACGCAGCACAAGAATGTTTCCGAGGCGACGATGCAGAAGGTCGATGCCGAGATCCGCCGCATCATCGACGAGCAGTACGCCCTGGCGAGGAAGCTCCTCGAAGACAACCGCGACAAGGTCGAGGCGATGACCAAGGCGCTGCTCGAATGGGAAACCATCGATGCCGAGCAGATCGACGACATCATGGCCGGTGAGAAGCCGCGCCCGCCGAAACCCTCTCCGAGCGCCGCCCAGCCGTCATCGTCGGACGATTCTCCGGGAGCCGAACCGAGCGCCACCGCGCCGGCCTGATTCAACCATCGCGCAACAGGCCGGGGGAAATCCCCGGCTTTTTCATTCAACCATGCGTTTTCTCCATTGCGGTCCGTACCGCTTGCCGTTGCAGCGCCCGCTGGTCATGGGCATCGTCAATCTGACGCCCGATTCCTTTTCCGGCGACGGATTGCGCGGCGACGTCGAGCGCGCCATTGCCCATGCCCAGGCGCAGCGCGAGGCCGGGGCCGATCTGCTCGACATCGGCGCTGAATCGTCGCGCCCCGGCGCGATGCCGACGCCGGAAGCCGAAGAATTGCGGCGTTTGCTGCCGGTACTGGAAGAAATCACGACCTGGGGACTGCCGATTTCGGTCGATACCACCAAGCCGGCCGTGATGCGCGCGGCGCTGGCAGCCGGCGCGACGATCATCAACGACATCACCGCCATGCGCCAGCCCGAAGCGCTGACGGCGGTGGCCGAGAGCGATTGCGCCGTGTGCCTGATGCACATGCAGGGCGAACCGGGCACCATGCAGCGGGCGCCGGCCTATGACGATGTCGTCGGCGAGATCAGGGCCTTTCTCGCGGCGGCCGTCAACCGCTGTCGTCAGGCCGGGGTGGGCGATGAGCGCTTGCTGCTCGATCCGGGTTTCGGCTTCGGCAAGTCGCTCGAGCACAATGTGACGCTGCTCCGCCATCTGGCGGAACTGGCGGTTGATGATTTGCCGTTGCTGGCCGGCCTGTCGCGCAAATCCATGCTCGGCGAGCTGACCGGTCGGCCGGTTGGCGAGCGCCTGCCGGCCAGCGTTGCGGCGGCCGTGCTGGCTGCGGACAAGGGAGCGCAAATTCTGCGCGTGCATGATGTCGCTGCGACCCGCGATGGCCTGGCCATCTGGGCGGCGATTGAACAAGGAGACTGACGATGACCAGAAAATACTTCGGCACCGATGGCGTGCGCGGACGAGTCGGCGAAACGCCGATCACGCCGGATTTCGTCATGCGCCTGGGGCATGCCGCCGGCCGGGTATTGCTCGGCAAATACCCGATGCCGGCCGGCGAGCGGCCACAGGTGCTGATCGGCAAGGACACCCGGCTTTCCGGCTACATGCTGGAATCGGCGCTGGAAGCCGGATTCTCGGCGGCCGGCGTCGATGTCAGCCTGGTCGGGCCGCTGCCGACGCCGGCGGTCGCCTATTTGACGCGGGCCTGGCGCTTGCAGGCGGGTATCGTCATTTCCGCCTCGCACAATCCCTATTACGACAATGGGATCAAATTCTTTTCCGTTCAAGGGACGAAATTGCCCGATGAGGTCGAAGCGGCGATCGAGGCCGAAATCGATCAGCCCATCACCTGCGTGTCGGCCGCCGAACTGGGGCGGGTGCGCCGCATCGAGGATGCGCGCGGCCGCTACATCGAATTTTGCAAGAGCACTTTCCCCAACGATCTCGACCTGCGCGGCCTGAAAATCGTCGTCGACTGCGCCCACGGCGCGGCCTATCACACGGCGCCCAGCGTGTTTCATGAACTCGGCGCCGAGGTCGTCAGCATCGGCGTGCAGCCCAACGGCCTCAACATCAACGACGGCGTCGGCGCCACCGCGCCGAAAGCCTTGGCGCGAGCCGTCGTCGAACATGGGGCCGATCTCGGCGTGGCGCTCGATGGCGATGCCGACCGCATCCAGATGATCGACGCCGAAGGCAATCTTTATGACGGAGACCAGTTGCTCTATGCCATCGTCAAGAGCCGCGCCCGACTGGCCCCGGTCAAGGGCGTGGCCGGCACGCTGATGAGCAATCTCGCGCTCGAACACGCGCTGGCCCGGATGGGCGTACCGTTTGGCCGGGCGGCGGTCGGCGACCGCTACGTGGTCGAAATGCTCCACGAAAAAGGCTGGCTGTACGGCGGCGAAAATTCCGGCCACATTCTCGCTCTCGACCGCCATACCACCGGTGACGGTACGATTGCCGCATTGCAGGTGCTGGCCGCGCTGCGCGAAGCCGGCGGCGATCTGCGCTCACTGCTCGGCGAACTGATCCTCTATCCGCAGAAACTCATCAACGTGCCGATCAAGAAGGGCTTTCCCTGGAAAACCGATGCCCGCATCGCCGCCGGATTGGCCACGGTGGAACAGCGGATGAACGGCCGCGGCCGGGTGCTGTTGCGCGCTTCCGGCACCGAACCGCTGCTGCGCGTGATGGTGGAGGGCGAGGATGCCGCCGAGGTTGCGGCGATGGCCGAGCAGCTTGCCGATGTCGTGCGTGCGGCGGTGGGCGGATAACGCCTGCGGCCCGCATCAACCTTGACCGGCGGCGTGCGTCATCGCTATACTCCCCCGGTTTTTCGCCAACCGAATGGTCATTCCCATGCGTAAAAAGCTCGTCGCCGGAAACTGGAAAATGCACGGCAGTCTCTCGCGCAATGCCGCGTTGCTGGCGCCGATCCGGGCGGCAGCCGAGGGTTTGGCTTGCGATGTCGTCGTTTGCGCGCCCTTTCCCTATCTCGCTCAGATTCAATCCGTGCTGACTGGCTCGAAAGTGGCCTGGGGCGCGCAGACGCTCAGCGAACACGCCCAGGGCGCCTATACCGGCGAGGTGTCGGCGGCGATGCTGGGCGAGTTCGGTTGCCGTTACGCGCTGGTCGGGCATTCCGAGCGGCGCAGCCTGTTTGGCGAAAGCGATGCGACGGTGGCGGCAAAGTTTGCCGCGGCGCAGGCGGCCGGTATCCGGCCGGTGCTTTGTCTGGGTGAGACCCTGGCCGAGCGCGAGGCCGGGCAGACTCTGGCGGTGGTCGGCAGGCAATTGGCCGCTGTCGTCGAGCGGGTCGGGATTCAGGCCATGCGCGCGGCCTTGCTGGCCTATGAGCCGGTGTGGGCGATCGGCACCGGTGTAACGGCCTCGCCGGCGCAGGCACAGGAGGTGCATGCGGCCATCCGGGCGCGGCTGGCGGAACAGGATGCGGCTATCGCCAACGAGATGCGCATCCTCTATGGCGGCAGCGTCAAACCGGCGG
>WQUQ01000321.1 GCA_009782025.1 Desulfobulbus sp.
TTCCTGATCCGCCACTGCAAGGGCGTCCCCAAAAGCCACCTGTACCGCATCCTGCGCAGCGGCGAAGTGCGGGTGAACAGCGGCCGGGTCGATGCCACCTACCGGCTGCGCGCTGGGGATAAGCTGCGCATCCCGCCGCTGCGCCTCGCCGAACGGCCCCAGCGCGACATCGACGACATCGCCCAGCAGCGGGTCGAACTGCCGATTCTGTTCGAGGACGAGGCCATGCTCATCATCGACAAGCCCGAAGGCATCGCCGTCCACGGCGGCAGCGGCGTCAGCTTCGGCGTCATCGAGGCGCTGCGCCGGCAGCGGCCGCAGGCGAAGTTTCTCGAACTGGCGCACCGGCTCGACCGCGAAACCTCCGGCATCCTGCTCATTGGCAAGAAGCGATCGGCGCTCACCGCCCTGCACGACATGTTCCGCGAACACGGCGCCGGGGCCGACAAGCGTTATCTGGCGCTGGTCAAGGGGCGCTGGTTGAACGCCACGCAGCACGTCAAGGCGCCGCTGTACAAATACCTGACCGAGGGCGGCGAACGGCGGGTGGCCGTCGATGCCGAAGGCAAGACGGCGCACACCGTATTCCGGCTGCTCGCCCGCTGGCCGGCGATGAGCCTCGTCGAAGCCCAGTTGAAAACCGGGCGCACGCACCAGATTCGCGTGCATCTGGCGCATCTCGGCTTTCCCATCCTCGGCGACGAAAAATATGGCGATTTCGCCCTCAACCGCCAACTCAAGGGCCAGGGACTCAAACGCATGGCGCTGCACGCCTGGCGCATGGCCTTCCGGCATCCGCTGACGGCGGCCCCGATCGAATGCGTCGCTCCGCTGCCGGCGGGCATCCGCGCCGCCATCGCCGCCGCCGACGCCCGCGCCGCGCGCGAATTTTCCGCCGACAACCTCGAACACATTCTGGGCCAATGAAATACCAACTGATCGCTTTCGACTGGGACGGCACCCTGCTCGATTCCGCCGCCGCCATCGTCCACGCCATTCAATCCGCCTGCCGCGACCTGGACGTGCCGGCCCCGGACGACAGCCGCGCCCGCCACGTGATCGGCCTCGGCCTTGCCGACGCCATGCAATACATCGCGCCCGGCCTGCGGCCGCAGGACTATCAGGCGATGGTCGGGCGCTACCGTCATCACTACCTCGCCAACGACCACCAATTGACGCTCTTTTCCGGCGTGCGCGAAATGCTCGCCCGCCTGCGGGCGGAAGGGCGCGCACTGGCGATCGCCACCGGCAAGAGCCGCGTCGGGCTAGAACGGGCGCTCGACCATTCCGGCCTGCGCCCCTATTTCGACGCCTCGCGCTGCGCCGACGAATGCCATTCCAAGCCGCATCCGCAGATGCTGTACGAATTGATGGACGAATTCGCCGTGCCCGCCGAAGCGGTCGTGATGATCGGCGACACCACGCACGACCTGCAAATGGCCCAAAACGCCGGCGTCGACGCCCTGGCCGTCACCTACGGCGCCCATCCGCACGGGCATCTGCTGGAACACGGCCCGCTCGCCACCCTCGACAGCGTGCCGGAACTCGACCGCTGGCTGCGGAGCAACGGCTGATTGGCGTGCCCGCCCTGGCGAGCGCGCGAAAAATTCGTAATGATTACACGCTATACTTAATCAATTTGATCCGTGGCCTCGCGTGGTCAAAGACACATTCATCTGGAGCGGCAAGACGACATGGATAATCCCCAATCCCCAAACCAAACACCCGGCTGGGAGCGTCAGGCGCTTGAAAAGCTGGCTTTCGAGTCCCTGCGGGAGCAGCGGGCGCGGCGGCGCTGGGGGATATTCTTCAAGCTGCTCGGTTTCGCCTACCTGGCCTTCATCCTGGTCGCCATCGTCAATTGGGGCAGCGAGACCGATCAGCAGCAGCGGCATACCGCCCTGGTCAATCTGAACGGCATCATCCAGGCCAAGGGCGAAGCCAATGGCGAGCGGCTTCTCGAGGCGCTGGACAACGCTTTTGCCGCCGAACATGCGGCCGGCGTCATCCTGCGTATCAACAGTCCGGGCGGCAGTCCGGTGCAGGCGGGGATCATCCACGACGAAATCCTGCGGCTGCGCGGCAAGTATCCGAACAAGCCGCTGTACGCGGTGGTCGAGGATATTTGCGCTTCCGGCGGTTATTACGTCGCCGTGGCGGCCGACAAAATCTATGTGGACAAAGCCAGCATCGTCGGCTCCATCGGCGTACTGATGGACGGCTTCGGCTTCACCGGGACGATGGAAAAGCTGGGCGTCGAACGGCGTCTGCTGACGGCCGGCGACAACAAGGGCTTCCTCGATCCGTTCTCGCCCCAGATGCCGCAGCAGCGCGAACATGCCCAGTTGCTGCTGAACGACATCCACCAGCAGTTCATCGAGGTGGTCAAGGCCGGGCGCGGCAAGCGCCTCAAGGAGGCGCCGGATACCTTCTCCGGTCTGATGTGGACCGGGCGGCAAAGCATCGAGCGCGGCCTGGCCGATGGCCTGGGCAGCGTCGATACGGTGGCGCGCGATGTCATCCAGGCCGAAAAAGTGCTCGACTACTCGGTCAGGGAAAATTTCGCCGAACGTTTCGCCCGGCGCCTGGGAGCCAATACCTTCACCAGTTTCTGGAACGGTTTTTTTGCCTCGGCGACGGCACAACCGCCGCTGCGCTGAAAACAGGCGCTGACGTGCTAGAATCGTACCCATTGTCTTGATTTCACGGGGAATGCAGCAATGGGCCAGGTCAATTCGAGCTATGTATCCGATCACCAGACATGGATGAACGAGTTATTGGAAAAGAATCCGCAATGGCGCGCCGACCAGAAGGCCGGCCGCGCCCTGTGGTGGGACAGGAAACAGACGGTCGATGAGACGGCGCGCCATGCCGAATCGAAGGTGGCGCAAAAATCTTATCCCTACGATGTCAATTTCTTCGGCGAGTAGTCGCTGGCGATTGAATCGTCAAAACAAAAAGCCGGTCGAATGACCGGCTTTTTGTTGGTGCGCCCAGTCCTCTATGCCGATCCAGGCCGCCCGATATAAAATCGCCCCGCCGCCCGAGTGGTGAAATGGGTAGACACAAGGGACTTGAACAATTTGAGCCTTCGGGGGGAAACGTCCGAAGTGGAACCCGT
>WQUQ01000322.1 GCA_009782025.1 Desulfobulbus sp.
ACCATCCTGCAAAACCGCATCGTCGGCGAACTCGAAGCCTTCGACGGCCAGCCCTTCCGCACCGATGGCTGGCAGCGCCCGGAGGGCGGCGGCGGCATCTCAAGGCTGATCGAGGAGGGCGATTTTTTCGAGCGCGGCGGCGTCAATTTCTCGCACGTCACCGGCCGTTCGCTGCCGGCTTCGGCCACCGCCGTTCGTCCGCAACTGGCCGGTCGCGCCTGGGAGGCGCTCGGCGTTTCGCTGGTGCTGCATCCGCGCAATCCCTATTGCCCGACGGCGCACATGAACGTGCGCGCCTTCGTCGCCAGCAAGGCGGGCGAGGCGGATGTCTGGTGGTTCGGCGGCGGCATGGATATGACGCCCTATTACGGCCGGCGCGAGGATGTCGTCCATTTTCACCGCGCCTGCCGCGATGCGCTAACGCCGTTTGGCGGCGATCTTTATGCGAAATACAAGCGCTGGTGCGACGACTATTTCTTCCTCAAGCACCGCAACGAGCCGCGCGGCGTCGGCGGCATTTTTTTCGATGACTTGAACGATGGCGGTTTCGAGCGCTGCTTCAGCCTGACCCAGGCCGTCGGCAACGCCTTCACAGAAGCCTATCTGCCGGTGCTGGCCCGGCGCCGCGACATGCCCTACGGCGAGCGCGAACGCGATTTTCAGGCTTACCGGCGCGGCCGCTACGTCGAATTCAACCTGGTCTGGGATCGCGGCACCCTGTTCGGCCTGCAATCCGGCGGCCGCACCGAATCCATCCTGATGTCGCTGCCGCCCGTCGTCAAATGGCGCTACGACTGGCAGCCCGAAGCCGGCAGCGCCGAAGCCGAACTCTACGAAACCTTCCTCAAGCCGCAGGACTGGCTGGGATAACGGGTCAGCGCGGCACACCGTCGCCAAGAAAGATGACTCGCCGCGCCGTACCCCTCATAATTATCGCTTGCCCACCCGCCGCAAGATCATCATGGGATATGCCGCACGTCAGGCCGCAATGACAGCCGAAGATTTTCTCGCTTGGGAAGACAAGCAAATGGAGCGCCATGACTTCGTCAATGGCGAGGTATTTGCCATGGCGGGGGCGGAGGATCGGCATGTCATGGCGTGCGGCAACATTTACATGGCGCTACGCCAGCGCCTTTCAGGTACGTCCTGGCGAGCCTACATAGCTGACATGAAGGTCGCCGCCGCCGATGAGCGCAGCTTTTTCTACCCGGATGTGGTCGTCACCTGTAGCGAAACTGACCGCCAGGACAAACTGGTCAAGCGCGAGCCAATCCTGATCGTCGAAGTCCTCTCGCCCAGCACCGCCGCCTACGATCTCGGGGCCAAGTTCGCCCACTACCGGCAAATCCCGGCCCTGCGCGAAATCGCTTTCATCGACCTCGACGAGCGCCGCACCGACGTCTACCGCAAAGGCGCGGATGGCCTGTGGGTGCTGCGTTCGTTCGCCGCCGAAGCCAGTGTGCAATTTGCCTCCGTCGACCTGACCATTACCGCCGCCGCGCTGTTCGCCGAGGTGGATGAAATCACCGACCCGGCAGAAGCGCCTGTTTGAACAACGGTAACCTCTGGCCAGGTTACGCCGGCTTGCGGCCAAACAGTCCGCGCACGGCTTCCTGCAAATCGGCGGGCAGCACGACGACCTTGGCGTTGTCCTTCTCGCCCATGCGTTCCAGCGCCGCGATGTATTTCTCGCCGAGCAGGAAAGACATCGGCCCGCTCTGCTCGCCGATGGCCGCCGTGACGCGGCGGATGGCCTCGGCCGAGGCTTCGGCCATCATCACCTGGGCATTGGCGTCGCGCTTGGCCGATTCCAGCCGCGCCTCGGCTTCGAGAATGGCCGACTGCTTGGCGCCTTCGGCGCGCGTCACCACGGCCTTGCGCTCGCGCTCGGCGGCGGCCTGCATCTCCATCGCCTTCTGCATGGACTGGGAGGGCTTGATGTCCTGGATTTCGACCGATTTCACCGTCAGCCCCCAGTCCACCGCCTCGTCGGCGATGCTCTCGCGCAGCCGCGCCTTGATCTTGTCGCGCGAGGAGAGCGCCTCGTCGAGTTCCATTTCGCCGACGATGGAGCGCAGCGTGGTCATGATGAGATTGCGGATGGCCTCGGAAAAATTGGTCACGCCATAGACCGCCTTGACCGGATCGGTGACCTTGATGAAGGCGATGGCATTGGTCAGGATTACCGCGTTGTCGCGGGTGATGACTTCCTGCTCCTGCACGTCGAGGATGAGATCCTTGGTCACCAGTTGGTAGGCGATGTTGTCGACATAGGGGATGACGAGCCGCAGGCCCGGTTTCAATGTGTCGTGGTATTTGCCCAGGCGCTCGACGATCCATTCCTCGCCCTGCGGCACGATGCGCACCCCCTTGGCGATGGTGACGGCGACGAAGACCAGGATGGCCAGTGCAACGACGAAGCTCGCGTTCATTTGATGTCCTGCCTTTCTGAAAAAAATCCGTTCGGCCTGGCCATCAGGCCCGCTCGACCTTGAGAAAACTGCCCTCGATGCCGGTCACGCGCACGCGCTCGCCGGCGGCGATGGCCGCATCGGCCCGGCAGACCCACTCGTCGGCGCCGAGCAACGGCCGCTGAAAGCGCACCTTGCCGCGCTCGAAGGGCGCAACCGCGCTGACCAGCAAGCCGATTTCGCCGATCATCTCGCCGTCGGCGGTGCCGATCCGGGTTTTCTCGACGTTGCGCTTGAAAATTTTGAACCACAGCCAGACCATCGCCAGCGAGGCCAGCGTCCAGATCGCCAACTGGGTCGGCAGCGACAGGTCGAAAAGCAGCGCCAGCAAGCCGACGACCAAAGCGCCCAGGCCAAACCAGATGATGAAAAACGAGGGTACGATCAACTCGGCGAGAATCAGCGCAATGCCGCCGACAATCCAGTGCCACCATTGGGGTTGCATGAAATCCTCCTTGCCGCGCGAGTATTCCGGCGATCGCCGCGCCGGTCAAGCCGCTTCGCGGTTTTTCGCGGGTCACGGAGGCAGCGCAGACCTGCTATTCACCCGGCAATTAAGCATTGAACATTCCCGCTACGTCATTGCGCTACGTCGCAGCATCCATGCGGCTCGTGGATTCTGCGTACTGCGACTTCGCGCAGCATGA
>WQUQ01000323.1 GCA_009782025.1 Desulfobulbus sp.
ACGGCACCCGGCTCGGCCAGATGGTCACGCCGCTCGACCGCGTCGGCCTCTATGTGCCGGGCGGCAAGGCCGCCTATCCGTCGTCGGTGCTGATGAACGCGATTCCGGCCAAGGTCGCCGGGGTCAAGGAACTCATCATGGTGGTGCCGACGCCGGGCGGCGAAAAGAATCCGCTGGTGCTCGCCGCCGCCTGCCTGGCCGGCGTCGATCGGGTATTCACCATCGGCGGCGCGCAGGCCGTCGGGGCGCTGGCCTACGGCACGCCGACGGTGCCGCGCGTCGATAAAATCGTCGGCCCCGGCAACGCCTACGTCGCCGCCGCCAAGCGCCGGGTATTCGGCATTGTCGGCATCGACATGGTCGCCGGCCCCTCGGAAATCCTGGTCGTCTCGGACGGCACGGGCAACCCCGACTGGGTGGCGATGGATCTCTTCTCGCAGGCCGAGCACGACGAACTGGCGCAATCCATCCTGGTCTGCACCGATGCCGCCTTCATCGACCGCGTCCAGGCCAGCATCGACAAACTGCTGCCGACCATGCCGCGCGCCGACATCATCCGCGCCTCTTTGAACAATCGCGGCGCGTTCATTCTGGCCCGCGACCTGCCGGAAGCGGTCGCCATCGCCAACCGCGTCGCCCCGGAACACCTCGAACTGGCGCTCGCCGACCCCGCTCCGTGGGTCGGGCAGATTCACCACGCCGGGGCCATTTTCATCGGCCACTACACCTCGGAATCGCTCGGCGACTACTGCGCCGGCCCCAACCATGTGCTGCCCACATCCGGCTCGGCGCGCTTCTCGTCGCCCCTGGGCGTCTACGATTTTCAGAAGCGCACCAGCCTGATCCAGGTCTCGCCCGCCGGCGCCCAGACCCTCGGCCGCATCGCGGCGACGCTCGCCGACGGCGAAGGCTTGCCGGCGCATGCGGCGTCGGCCCGGTTCCGCCTGGATGCGGCGGCTTCATGGAAAGATCAGGTTTCGACGACCTGAAAGTCGATTGCTGCGCCGTCCTTGACCACTTCCTTGACCGCGCAGCGGGCGATCTCTGTCAACACGGCGGCCTTGGCCTCGGCGCCGAAACCCTCGGGAAAGCGAACCTCGGTGCGGAAGCGGCCCAGCGTCAGCGGGCCGCCCGGCCCGGCGAAGGGCTTGCAGGAAATCTCGATGCCGGCGGCCGAAATGCCGAGCTTGTGGCAGGCTTTCTTGGCGAACACCGCGGCGCAGCCGGTCAGGGAGGCGTAGAAGGCTTCGAGCGGATTCATCTGCGAGCCATCGATGGCGTAGCTGATCTGGTGCTTGTGGGTGCTGACCTGGATCAGCGGCGTCTGATCGACGAGAGTGCGGTACATGGCGGCGTCCTGCAAAAGGGTTCATGGCATTCTGCCGGGCGGCAGAGCCGAATATTATAAAACCCTTATATTTGGCTTGGCAATCACGACCCGGCGGTCATGAGATGTCGGCCAGACGCTGGTTGGCCGTGTTGAGACGATTGACCAGAATGCCGACGAAACTCTGATAGAAATGCAGGCGGCAGGCGTCGGAAGCCTGTTCCAGCGCTCGGCCGTGAATGGTGACGATGTCGGCCTCGGTCAACGCGACGACATCGGCGCCGCGCGTCGGCACGTGGCGATTGAGGATCGCCATTTCGCCGAAACAGTCGCCGCGGCAGAGCACGTCGAGCGGCGTCCCGCCCCGGCTGACGGCGAGTTGGCCGGAGATGACGAAGGCGAAGGTTTTTCCCCGATGGCCGCTGCGCAGCATGACCGTGCCGGGCGTGATACGCCGCCATTGCGCAAAGCGCAGGACTTCCCACAGTTCGACATCGCTGAAATCGGCGAAAAAGGGCAAGGCGCGCAAGGTGTCGAAGCGCTCGCTTTCCGGGAAATCGCTGCTGTCGCTCGGCAGCCGGCCCTGGCGGACGAGATCGGTCAGATCGCGGGCCATGTCCGGCCAGCTTTGATAGCGCTGCTCGCGCTCCTTGGCCGTGGCGCGGGCGACGATGCGGTCGAGGGCCGGCGGCAGGTCGGGGCGCAGACTGGATGGCCGGGGCGCTTCGTCATGGACGATGCGGTAGACCAGATTGGCCTGGCTTTCCGATTCGAATGGCAGATGTCCGGTCAGCAACTGGAACAGGACGACGCCCAGGGAATAGATGTCGGTACGGTGGTCGAGCGGGTGCTCCAGTATCTGTTCCGGCGACATGTAGGCCGGCGAGCCGATGGCGCCGATCTGGGAAAACTGGTTTTTGCCGGTGAGGGCGGCGCCGAAGTCGCCGATCTTGATGTCGCTGCTGTTGCCATGATCGCCGGCCAGCAGGATGTTGGCCGGCTTGATGTCGCGGTGGATGATGCCGAGGCGGTGGGCGAAATCGAGCGCCCGCGTGCATTTGAAAATCACTTCGATGATCTGATCGAGCGGCAGCAGCCGGCCGGGGCTGGCGTGTTGTTCGAGGGTGCCGCCGGCGACGTATTCCATGACGATGTAGCAGATCGTGTCGGCCACCACGGCGTCGTAAATCTGGACGATGTGCGGGTGATTGAGCTTGCCGGCCAGCGAGGCTTCGTTGAGGAACAGGCGGCTGTAGATGCGGCCCTTGTCCGGGTCGCCGAGCGCCTCCGGCGAAGCCACCTTGATCGCCACATTGCGCCCGGCGAACGGGTCGCGGGCCAGATAGACGCTGCTGCTGGCGCCGGCGCCGAGCTTCTTGATGAGTTCGTACTTGCCGAGTTTGTGGCCCAGCGGCTCGCTTCCGGCCGGCGGCAGGCCGGTCGGCGCAGCGGCTTGTTTCGCTTGGCGGTGGCTCACAGCCGGCTACGGGCGCGGACGACGGCGGCGCGCACCTGCTCCGGCGCGGCGCCGCCAATGTGGTTGCGCGCGGCCAGCGAGCCGGCGACGGTCAACACGGCGTACACGTCGTCGCCAATCAGCGGCGAGAACTGACGCAGTTCCACCAGCGTCAGGCCGGGGAGGTCGACGCCCTTTTGCTCGGCGGCCTTGACGGCGCGGCCGACGGCTTCGTGCGCATCGCGGAAGGGCAGACCCTTCTTGACCAGGTAATCGGCGAGATCGGTGGCGGTGGCGAAGCCCTGGCTCAGCGCGGCCTGCATG
>WQUQ01000324.1 GCA_009782025.1 Desulfobulbus sp.
TTGTGTGGAAACTGCATCATGCCAGAAATGGCCGCCTGCTCACCCATCCCTTGACCTCACACGTCAAAAAAACTTCGCTTAGGGGCATTTTTGCAAGAGGCTCAGTGGTTTCAATTCGAGCGGCAAACCGGCGGCGACCAGCGTGACCCGGTCGCAGATGGCGGCCAGACGCTGGTTGAGCCGCCCCTGCTCGTCGGCAAACAAGCGCGAGACGGGGTGCATCGGCACGATGCCCCAGCCGACTTCGTTGGACACCAGAATCACCTGCCCCGGCAGGCGCGGCAGCGTTTCGAGCAGTGCCTCGATTTCAGCGGCGAACAGCGGGCAATCGACTGTTTCGCCCACCTCGGCCTGCGCCGCCGCCCGACCGGCGAAGAGCAGATTGGAAAGCCACAGCGTCAGGCAGTCGATCAGGATGCAGGTATCGGGCGCAGCCAGTTGGCACAGGCGATCCGCCAGATGCAGCGTTTCCTCGACGCATTCCCACTCGGCTGGCCGCCGGGCGCGATGATGGGCGATGCGGCGACGCATCTCGTCGTCATGCGCCTGCGCCGTCGCCAGATAAACGACGCGCCGTCCGCTCGCCGCCGCCCGCCGCTCGGCCAGCAGACTCTTGCCCGAACGCGCGCCGCCGAGAATCAGCTGTTTCAGGTGGCTATCTACTGAAGACATGCCCGATTGTAGGAGAGATTTGCTGCAGAACGGAATGCCGGCCTGCCGAAAAGCACATCCCATAAAAATCCTGCTCACCACGCTTTGCGCAGTAGTTGCTAAACCGTATTTGAACAGAAACCACTCTGGCTCTACCTGCTTGACGGCAAGAAGGCGTTTGGGGCGGCATCGCCCTCAGCGGCGGAAGAGCAGGAATTTTTCGTGGCGGTCGCCGGGGCGGAAACCTTCCCATACCCGCTTCCAGTTGCCGGCCGGCGGCGTCTGTTCGGCGGGTGTGTTGCCGGCCAGCAGCAGCCAGTCGCAAGCCTTGCCCGCCCGACTGTCATAAGCGGCCGGTTCGATCCGCGAGAAATAGGCCAGCGAGGCGCGCTGGCCGCCGCTCAGGCCGCGCTCGGCCAGACAGCCGTGCCCTTCCGGCAGAGCGGCGGCGACCGCCTCGGCCACCGGGCGGTAACTTTGGCCGTAGTCGAACCAGGGCAGGATCAGCGTGGTCAGCAACAGCCACAGCGTGGTGAAGCCGAGCGTCCAGTGCGTCAGGCCGCGATACGGGGAGCGCGGCGCGGTGACGATCAGCCAGATCCACCATAGCGTCGCGGCGACGCCAACGAGAAAATCACGCAGATCGAATTCGCCGACGAAGCCGGGGCGCAGGTCGACGACCCGTTGCGCCAGCCGCGCCGGCCAGCCGAGCGCCATCGCCGACCAGCCCAGCCAGACGACGGCGGCAAAGAAACTGAAGGTCATCATGGCGAACCAGTCGAAGGCATTGGCCGCGCCGCGCCGCAGCATCAGCGCCCCCGGCGTCGCGAGCAGGGCCAGCGGCGGCAGCAGCAGCAGCGCCGGGACTTCGCGCGGTTTGTAGGCGAGCGCCAGCAGCAACAGGGTCAGCAACAGAAAGACCAGCGGCAGCAGTTGCGCTGGCGCGGTGAGTTGCCGCCGACGCGACCACAGCGTCCACAGCGCCAGCGGCAGCGCCGGGAAGGCGAACCACGGCAGCATGACTAGGAAGCGGCCAGCGCCGGGCAGCGAGAAGGGCGTCAGCAGCGGCCTCAATTCCATCGCCAGCCAGCCGTGGAAACGGGCCGGTTGCTGCCATGACAGCAGCAGCGGCCAGGGCGTCGCGAGCAGGGCGGCGATGGCCAGGCCGATCAACAGCGTCTGGAGGGCCTTGCCCCGTTCCGGCGCCAGCCAGCAGGCCAGCGGCAGAATGGCCAGCAGCGGCAGCGTCGGCGCAATGCCGGCGCCGAGCAGGCAACCGGCCACGGCCAGGCCGTAGAACAGTCCGGCCAGACGCGGTCGGCGGCCGACTGCGGCGAGCGCGCCGAGTGTGCCGCTGTAGGCGGCGACGGCGACCAGCATCGGCTGGGCATCGTGGGCATGCAGAATCAGGCCGAGGCAGCCGGCGAGCAGCAGCGGGCTGGCCGCGGCGCTGTCCTTGCCATAAAGTTCGCGGCCGGCGTAGTACAGACCGACCAGGGCCAGCATGACCCAGAAGCCGCTGGCCAGGCGCATCGCCTCGTGGGCCGGCAGCAGCCAGCCGAACAGATGGCCGGTCAGCGTCGCGCTCCAGTAGTAAAGCGGCGGCGCGTCGAAGGCGCGGCCGGCCAGTTCGGGCGTCAGCCAGTCGCCGCTATGCAGCATGTGCCAGGCGATGCCGATGTGGATGGCGTCCTCGCCCTTCCACGGATCGCGGCCGAACAGGCCGGCCAGAACGTAGAAGGCGAGCATGGCCGCCAGCACCCAGCCGGATGGCGGCAGACGCAGGCCGCGGCGGAACGTGGCGAGCAGATCAGACATGGCAGCGGGAATAACGGCGGGAATAAAAAAGGCAGCCCCCTGGCTGCCTTTTATAACGCAATTCCGTTTGCTCAGGCGGCGGATTTGCCGCGCATGGCGCCGAACTTCTGATTGAACTTCTCGACGCGGCCGGCGGTGTCGACGATCTTCTGCTTGCCGGTGTAGAACGGGTGGCAGAGCGAGCAGACTTCGATGTGCAGCGGCTTCTTCATGGTCGAGCGGGTGGCGAAGGTGTTGCCGCAGGAGCAGGTGACCTGAACTTCGGCGTAGGCGGGGTGGATGTCGGCTTTCATCATGTGTCCTTTGAACAAGCGACCGGCGAATGTGGCCGATCTGGGAAGCGCGGGATTATCGTTGAATAACGGCTTGAGTGCAATGGTTTTTCGCTGTTCAGCCGCGGCGCATGGCGTCGAAGAATTCGGCGTTGCCCTTGGTCGATTTGACCTTGTCGAGCAGGAATTCCATGGCTTCGAGATCGTCCATCGGGTAGCAGAGTTTCCTGAGCACCCACATCTTTTGCAGCACGTCGGGCTTCAGCAGCAGTTCCTCGCGGCGGGTGCCGGAACGGTTGACGTTGATGGCCGGATACATGCGCTTTTCGGCCATGCGCCGGTCGAGGTGGATTTCGGAATTGCCGGTGCCCTTGAATTCTTCGTAGATCACCTCGTCCATGCGGCTGCCGGTGTCGATCAGCGCGGTGGCGATGATGGTCAGCGAACCGCCTTCCTCGATGTTGCGGGCGGCGCCGAAGAAACGCTTGGGCTTCTGCAGGGCGTTGGCGTCGACGCCGCCGGTCAGCACCTTGCCGGAGGCCGGCTGCACGGTGTTGTAGGCGCGCGCCAGGCGGGTGATGGAGTCGAGCAAAATGACGACATCCTTTTTGTGCTCGACCAGGCGCTTGGCCTTCTCGATGACCATCTCGGCGACGGCGACGTGGCGGGTGGCCGGTTCGTCGAAGGTCGAGGCGACGACCTCGCCCTTGACGGTGCGGGTCATTTCGGTGACTTCTTCCGGGCGCTCGTCGATCAGCAGCACGATCAGCGCGACTTCCGGGTGATTGGCCGTGAGCGCGTGGGCGATGTGCTGCAACATCACCGTCTTGCCGGTTTTCGGCGGGGCGACCAGGAGGCCGCGCTGGCCGGCGCCGATCGGGGCGATCATGTCGATGACCCGGCTGGTGATGTTCTCGTCCGACCTGATGTCGCGTTCGAGCTGGAGATGCCGCGTCGGGTGCAGCGGCGTCAGGTTCTCGAACATGATCTTGCTTTTGTTGGCTTCCGGCGGGAAACCGTTGATGGTGTCGAGCTTGGTCAGCGCGACGTAGCGCTCGCCGTCCTTGGGCATGCGAATCTCGCCTTCGACGGTGTCGCCGGTGCGCAGGTTGAAGCGGCGCACCTGCGAGGGCGAGACGTAGATGTCATCCGGGTTGGCGAGGTAGGAGGTGTCGGCGGAGCGCAAGAAACCGTAGCCGTCGGCCAGCACTTCGAGCGTGCCGTCGCCGTAGATGGTGTCGCCGTTCCTGGCCTTGGCCTTGAGAATGGCGTAAATCAATTCCTGCTTGCGCATGCGGTTGGCGTTTTCGATGGCGAGTTCGGTCGCCATGTCGAGCAGTTTGCTGACGTGCAGGGTCTTCAGTTCGGAAAGTTGCATGGAGGGTATGGGCGCCGTATGAGGAAGCGCGGGCGACGGCCGGGTGAACGGGACGCGGGAGCTATTGCTGTTTGTGGAGGTAGGGGAAATGATGACCGGCGCAGAAGGCCGGTCGCATCAGCCTGGCGGCGCGAGGCGCACCGTCAGGCCGCGAGACTACGGAGATTACAGGTTGCTGTCAATAAAGGCGGCGAGTTGTGACTTGGAGAGGGCGCCGACCTGGGTCGCCTCGACGTTGCCGTTCTTGAACAGCATCAGGGTCGGGATGCCGCGGATGCCGAACCTGGCCGGCGTTGCCTGGTTGTCGTCGATGTTGACCTTGGCCACCTTGAGCTTGCCGGCATATTGGGCGGCGATTTCGTCGAGGATCGGGGCGATCATCTTGCACGGGCCGCACCATTCGGCCCAGTAATCGACGAGCACGGGCTGCTGCGCTTGCAACACCTCGGTCTCGAATGTGTGGTCGGTGACATAGTGGATGTGTTCGCTCATGCTGGCCTCTTGTCTTGGATAGGGATTCAGGGAATGAAACCGGCAACGGGCGGCCGGTTGGATTGGCTTCTCGATGCTAGCGAAAAACCGCTGCGCAGGGAAGTATCCCGCGCCCGGTTTGAGCAGCGTGCCCCGATCAACGGCCATTTTCGGCCAGGCTCAGCGGCAGGCGGTCGAGAAAAAAAGCAAGCCGGCGATGGCGATGACGGTGGCCAGGAATTGCCGCCGTGATGGTGGCGGAGCCGGTGTGCTAAATTGTACGACAACCCTTTCGACCGGTAGATTAGCATGACAGAAGCTTTGGCAAACACGGGAAATGGCGCTGCCCACCGCAAATCGCTGGTGCAATCGTCGCGCGTCAAACGGATCGGCGCGTGGGCGTTGGCGCTTTTCGTACTGTTTGGCGCGCTGGGTTATTTTGCTGCGCCGCCGCTGGTCAAATATCTGCTGGTCAAGCAGTTGTCGCAACACTTGCACCGCGAGGTCAGCATCGATGCGGTGAGCATCAACCCCTACGCGCTGTCAGCGCGCATCAACGGGTTCGCGGTACGCGCCGCCGATGGCCGCGAAGTGGCCGCTTTCGACGCGCTCCAGGTCAATTTGTCAGCGGCCTCGCTGTTCAAGGCGGCGCTGGTCGCCGATGCCATCCGCCTGGATGGCCTGCGCCTCGAAGTCGTGCACGAAGGCGAAGGGCGTTACGATATTTCCGATCTTCTCGACGAATGGAGCAAACCCAGCGAGGAACCGACGAAAACGCCCCGTTTTTCGCTGAACAACATCGAACTGACCGGCGGCCGCATCGTTTTCGACGATCGCCCGAAAGGCGTCAAGCATGAAATCAGCGACATCAACCTGGCCCTGCCCTTCCTGTCGAGCCTGCCCTATCAGGCGGAAATTCTGGTCGAGCCGCGCTTCTCGGCCCGCGTCGATGGCTCCCTGATCGAATTGCAGGGACACAGCAAGCCCTTCGACGCGCAGCGGGAAAGCGATCTGGATTTGAAGCTCGACGGTTTTCAACTGGCCAGCCTCCAGCCCTATCTGCCCGCCTCGCTACCGTTGCGGATCAAGGCCGGCCAGCTTGATTCCAGCCTCAGGATCGTGTTCAAGGAAGTATCGGCAGAGGTCTTTTCCCTGGCGGTACAGGGCGGCGTCAGGATTTCCGCGCTGGCGACCGACGCCACCGACGGCGAACCGCTGCTCGGCTGGAAGGAACTGGCCATCGATCTCGACCAGGCCGATCTCATCAATCGCCAGATCGCCGTGCGCCGGGTCACGCTCGACAGCCCGGAGGTCGGCCTGCGGGTCAACGCCCAAGGCGAATTCAATGTCCTCAGGCTGCTCGATGGCCTGACCGGCGGCAAACCGGCCAGCCCGCCGCCCGCCAGCGCCGATGCGCCGGCGCTCGCCTGGTCGCTGGCGGAATTCGCGCTCAACAACGGCCTGGTGCGCTGGCGAGACGAATCGACGGCGCAACCGGTGGCTGGCGAACTGCGCCAGTTGCAAATCAAGGTCGGCCGCCTCGACAGCCGGCTGGCCGACCCCATCGAGATTCCCGAGATCGCTTATCAGATCGACTTCAGCGAGCGTTTGCGCATTGAGCAGATGAGCCTCAAGGGGGGGCGCGTCGACCTGCCGGCGCGGCGCGTCGACATCGCCGAAATCGCCAGCACCGGCGCGCGGGCGCGCCTGCTGCGCAACCGCAACGGAGCGATCGAGTGGATCGCCCCGCCGGCGCTGAAAACCACCGCCCCGGCGGCCGCGGCCCAGGCATCCGGCAACGAACAACCGTGGCTGGCCCGCGTCGAACGTCTGAACATCGACGATCTGGCGTTGCGCTTCGAGGATCGCGCGACGACCCCGGCGGCCGTGCAGGAACTGACCGGGCTGCGCCTCGCCGGCGAAAACCTGGGCAACGAGCCGGGGAGCAAGGGGCAACTCAGTCTCGCAGGGCAGATCAACAAGCGCGGCAGCCTGAAAGTCGCCGGTAGCGTACAAGCACAACCCCTCGACCTGGCCCTGGCGGTTGAAACGCAGGCCATTCCGCTGCTGCCGTTGCAGCCCTATTTTGCCGGGCTGCTCAATGTCGAGCTGAAGGCCGGCCAGTTCTCGAACAAGGGCGAAACCCGCATCAGTTTCGGCAGTGACGGCCTCAGAGCGGGCTATCGCGGCTCGGCCACGCTGGGCAATTTCCAAACCGTGGACAAGGCCAACCAGAGCGATTTCCTGCGCTGGAAATCGCTTTATTTCGGCGCTGTCGATTTCAATCTCCAACCGCTGACCATCAACGTCGGCGAAATCGCCCTCAGCGATTTCTTCGCCCGCGTCATTCTCAACGATCAAGGACATTTGAACCTGCAAGACATCATCGTCCGTCAGGAGGCCGCGCCGGCCCCAGCCGCCGCCAGCGAAACGCCGGCCCCGGTCGCCGCCGCCGCCGTCACTTCCGCCGCCCCGGCCAGGCCGCCGATGCAGATCGGCAAGATCACCTTGCAGAACGGCACCGTCAATTTCTCCGACTATTTCATCAAACCCAACTACACGGTCAACGTCACCAAACTCGCCGGGCGAGTCACCGGCCTGTCCTCGCAGGAAGGCACGGTCGCCGACCTCGACCTGCGCGGCGCTTACGCCAAATCGGCCCCGGTGCACATCGAGGGCAAGCTCAACCCGCTGGCCGCCAGGTCCTATCTCGATCTCAAAGCCAGCGTCAAAGGCGTCGACCTGACCGGATTTTCGCCCTACTCCGGCAAATATGCCGGCTACGCCATCGAAAAGGGCCTGATGTCGCTGGATCTCGCCTACAAGCTGGAGAACCAGCAACTGACCGCCGACAACAAGATCTTCATCGACCAATTCACCTTCGGCGAACCGGTGGCAAGCCCCGACGCCACCCAGTTGCCGGTCAACCTGGCCATTTCGCTGTTGAAAAACAATCGCGGCGAAATCGACGTCAATCTGCCCATTTCCGGCTCGCTCGACGACCCGCAATTCTCGGTCGGCGGCCTGGTCGTGCGCGTCATTGCCAATCTGTTCGTCAAGGCCGTGACCTCGCCCTTCGCGCTGCTCGGCTCGATGTTCGGCAGCAGCGAAGAATTGTCCAGACTCGATTTCGCGCCGGGCCGGGCGCGCGTCGGCGAGAGCGAGGCCAAAATGCTGGCAACGCTGGCCAAGGCGCTCAATGAGCGGCAAGGGCTGAAGCTCGAAATCAGCGGCACGGTCGCCCCGGAAACCGACCGCGAAGGCTTGAAGCAAGTCGCCCTGGAACGCGCCGTGCGCACCGCCTGGCATCAGGACAAACCCGATGCCGACACGCGCGGCGCCCTGTCCGCCGATGATTACCCGACCTACCTGACGCAGGTATACAAAGCGGGTAAATTCCCCAAACCGCGCAACATGGTCGGTTTCTTGAAAGACCTGCCGGTCGAGGACATGGAAAAACTGATCCTCGCCAATACCACGATCAGCGACGACGACCTCCGGCAACTGGCCCGCAACCGCGCCGAGAACGTCCAGGAGTGGCTGATTCAGCAAGGCAAGGTCGCGCCGGAGCGCCTGTTCCTGGTGCCGCCCAAAGAGGCGACGGAACCTGGGGCGCGGGTTGATTTTGCCCTGAAATAGATCAATGTCATTGCGCATGCCAGAGGCAAATCCGCGACCGATCTGGCGTCACGCCCGACCGCTTGATCTGGCGCTGGTTTCCAGCCCGTGCTAGAATGCGCCCTTGTCGGGGCGTAGCGCAGCCTGGTAGCGCATCTGCTTTGGGAGCAGAGGGTCGTGAGTTCGAATCCCACCGCCCCGACCATGACCTCGCGCGCTCGTCGCCCAACTGCAATCGCTGGCATCCAGGGGGCGCTGTGGTCAGGCTGCCAGACCAAGTCCCGATAGCTCAACTGGATAGAGCAGTGACCTTCTAAGTCACCGGTTGCGGGTTCAATTCCTGCTCGGGACGCCATCTCCCCATCTCCATCTCCGCGCTAGGGCATTTTTCGTTCAGGTATTTACGTATCACTCGCTCCATCGTCATTCTGCGCGGAGCGAAGCGAAGTCGCAGAATCCAGACGCCGCATGGATTCC
>WQUQ01000325.1 GCA_009782025.1 Desulfobulbus sp.
TGCGCAACAGCCGGCCGGCTTGTTCCAGATAGTTCAGATGGGCAATCGCTTCGCCCATCGCAAACATCGTTTGATGCGTATCGAGCGCCCGCTGGAACAGCATGTCGAGCACTCCGGCCGCGCTCTGCGGCGCGTCTTGACAGCTATCCTCCAGCGCCCGCAGACGGTCGGCATGATGGGCATGCAGCGCCTGCACCCGGGTCGCCATTCCGTAGAAAGGCAGCCCGTGCGAAGGCAACACCAGAGTATTGTTGTCGGCGATTTCGCGCGCCAGATCATCGAGCGAATCCAGGTACCAGAGCAGAACATTGGCATCGGGCGTCACCGCGAAAACAGAGGTGTTGGTGGAAATGGCCGGCAACAACATATCGCCTGAAACTAACACGCCGAGTTCGGCGCAGTAAAGCGCCAGATGCTCCGGCGAATGACCATGGCCAATCAGCGCCCGCCAGTTGCGGCCGCCGATGGCGACCACGTCGCCAGCGCGCAGGCGGTGGTAATGCTCGGGCAGAGCCGGCACCGCCTGGCGATAAACCGGTCCGCGCTGCTCGAACTTGGCCAGGCCCGCTTCGTCCAGCCCGTGCTGGCGGAACTGCTCGACCAGAAAGCGGGCGCCATGGCCGCCGACTTCATTCCACGCTGCATGAGCGGTCAAAAACTCGCCGCAGGTCATCGCCAGGGCGGCGCCGGTTTCCTCCTGGAGCCAGGTGGCCAGCCCCAGATGATCGGGGTGGAAGTGCGTGACGATCAGCCGCCGTACCGGCCCGTCAAGGCCGGCAATGACCTGACGCCAGGTGGCGCGCACGGCATCATTGGCAAAGCCGGTGTCGATGATGACCCAGCCATCGCCGTCGCGCAGCAGCCAGAGATTGATGTGATCGAGCTGGAAAGGCAGCGGCATGCGCAGCCAGAAAACGCCGGGAGCAACTTCGTTGCATTCGCCGGCGGCCGGCGGCTCGGCATGGGGATAACGCAGGGACATGGAGTGACCTTTGCTGAAAGACCGGCAAGTTACCATAGGGTCGTGGATTGAAAAACGTCCCCGCTCCCGCTCTGGTTTAAAATTCATCGCGCGCCAATCGGCCGTCAACCGTTTGCGGAAACGGCATGATGCGCACTCGTCGAAACCCGCCCAAGAATCGAACCGCCATGACCCTGACCCTGCGTACCCTCACCGCCAACGACAGCGAAGCCATCGAGCAGGTTCGCCAGTATTTCCGCGATTACGTGGCCTGGATGGGGGCCGATCTGTCGTACCAGAATTTCGATCAGGAAATGGCTTCCTTGCCCGGCGCTTATGCCCAGCCGGCCGGCCGCCTGTTCTTCGCCGAGATCGACGGCCAGGCGGCCGGTTGCGTCGGCGTCCGCCCCTTTTCCGAGGGCATCTGCGAGATGAAGCGCCTCTATGTCGACCCGGCCCGGCGCGGCCACGGCGTCGGCCGGGCGCTGGCGTTGGCGGCGATCAAGGCGGCCAGGGAAATCGGTTACAAGCGGTTGCTGCTCAGCACCCTGCCGAATATGCGCATGGCCGTGAAGCTATACCGCGAACTGGGTTTCACCGAAGCGCCGGCCTATTGCCCGACGCCGGTCGAGGGCGCCATGTTTCTCACTCTGGATCTCGACAATTGGTCGGAGGAGGAAATGCGCAACGAGAACCTGTCCCACCTGTTCGACTACAACCGGGCCTGGGCGCGCCAGATGCGCGAAATCGACCCGACCTATTTCGACAAACTGTCCCGATTGCAGGCGCCGGAATTCCTCTGGATCGGCTGCTCCGATTCCCGCGTGCCGGCCAACCAGATCGTCGGCCTCTTGCCCGGCGAGGTCTTCGTCCACCGCAACGTCGCCAACGTCGTCGTCCATACCGATCTCAACTGCCTGTCGGTCATCCAGTACGCGGTCGACGTGCTCAAGGTCAAGCACATCATGGTCGTTGGCCACTATGGCTGCGGCGGCGTACAGGCCGTACTCAACCGCACCCGCGTCGGCGTCGGCGACCTGTGGCTGCGCCATGTGGATGACGTGTACAACAAGCATCTCGCCGCCGTCGCCAAGCTGCCGCCGGAAAAACGCCACGACCGCCTGTGCGAACTCAACGTGCTCGAACAGGTGGTCAATGTCTGCCACAACCTCGTCGTCCAGGACGCCTGGCAGCGCGGCCAGAAATTGACCGTGCACGGCTGGATCTACGGCCTCAAGGACGGCCACATGCACGACCTCGGCATCACCATAGACACCCTCGGCGATCTGCCGACCCGCTACGCGGCCGCGATGGAGGCCCTGGAAGACTGATTTATACAACCTGCAAGGAGAGAACGCCATGCAAGACCCGATCGTCATCGTTTCCGCCGCCCGCACGCCGATGGGCAGTTTCCAGGGCGCTTTTTCCAGCCTGACTGCCGCCAACCTGGGCGCCGTGGCCATCAAGGCCGCCGTCGAGCGCGCCGGCATCGACGCCAATCTGGTCGACGAAGTGCTGCTGGGCTGCGTGCTGCAAGCGGGCCAGGGCCAGGCCCCGGCCCGCCAGGCGGCGCTCCAGGCCGGGCTGCCGCTGACCGCCGGCTGCGCCACCATCCACAAGGTCTGCGGTTCGGCCATGAAGGCCGCCATGCTCGGCCACGACGGCATCCTCGCCGGCTCCTGCAACGTCGCCGTCGTCGGCGGCATGGAGTCGATGACCAACGCCCCCTACCTGCTGCCCAAGGCGCGCGGCGGCTACCGCCTCGGCCACGGCCAGGTTCTCGACCACATGTTCCTCGACGGTCTGGAAGATGCTTACTCCAAGGAAAATCGCGGCCGCCTGATGGGCACCTTCGCCGAGGAATGCGCCGCCAGCTACGGCTTCACCCGCGAGGCGCAGGACGAATTCGCGGTGCGCTCGACCACCCGCGCCATCGAGGCCAGCAACAACGGCAGCTTTGCCTGGGAAGTCGCCCCCGTTACCGTCGCCGGCAAGAAGGGCGATGTGGTCGTGGACAAGGACGAAGGCCCGTTCGCGGTCAGCATCGACAAGATCCCGACGCTGAAACCGGCGTTCAAGAAGGACGGCACGGTCACCGCCGCCAACTCCTCGTCCATTTCCGACGGCGCCGCCGCC
>WQUQ01000326.1 GCA_009782025.1 Desulfobulbus sp.
TGGTGGATTTCGTGCACGTCGGTCAGCACCGGCACGCCGATCTGGCGGCGCACTTCGGAGAGGATGCGCAACCCCTCGTCGATGCCCAGCCCGCGCACCGAGGCGCCGGAGCTGCGGTTGGCCTTATCAAAAGAGGCTTTGAATATGTAGGGAATGCCCAGCCGGGCGCAGACTTCCTTCATCTGGCCAGCGACATCGAGGCACAGTTGTTCGGATTCCGCCGTGCACGGCCCGGCGATCAGGAAAAAAGGCTGGTTCAGACCCGCCTCGAAGCCGCAGAGTTTCACGTTTTTTCCGCCCGCCGCTGGTTCGCCAGCGCGGCCTTGACATAGGAGGTGAACAAGGGATGGCCCTGGCGCGGGTTGGAGGTGAATTCCGGGTGAAACTGGCAGGCGACGAACCAGGGGTGAACCCCGGTCGGCAATTCGATCATTTCGCACAGATCGGTGCCCGGCGCGCGGCCGGAGACGACCAGGCCCTTTTCTTCCAGGGCGGCCAGCAGGGTGTTGTTGACTTCGTAGCGGTGGCGATGGCGCTCGGTGATTTCGGGAGCGCCGTAGATGGCGCGCGCCAGCGAACCCTCGGCCAGATGGCAGACCTGGGCGCCGAGGCGCATGGTGCCGCCGATGTCGGAATCCTCGCTGCGTTTCTCGACCTTGCCGGAAGCGTCCAGCCATTCGGTAATCAGGCCGATCACCGGATACGGCGTAGCGGCGGCGAACTCGGTCGAATGCGCGCCTTCCATGCCCGCCACGTGGCGGGCGAATTCGACGACGGCCATCTGCATGCCGAGGCAGATGCCGAGATACGGCAGCTTGCGCTCGCGGGCATAGCGGATGGCGGCGATCTTGCCTTCGGTGCCGCGCCGGCCGAAGCCGCCCGGCACCAGGATGGCGTCCATGCGTTCGAGCACACCGGCGCCGTCCTTCTCGATCACCTCGGAATCAATGTATTCGATGTCCACCTTGCAGCGGGTATGGATGCCGGCGTGCCGGATGGCCTCGATCAGCGATTTGTAGGATTCGGTCAAATCGACGTACTTGCCGACGAAGGCGATGCGCACCGTGTTCAGCGGATGCTCCATGGCCTCGATCAGCTTGGCCCACACCGACAGGTCGGCGGCCCGGGCGAGGATGCCGAGCTTGTGGCAGACGATCTCGTCGAGCATCTGCTCGTGCAGCCGGCCCGGAATCTTGTAGATGGAATCGGCGTCCAGGCATTCGATCACGGCTTCCGGCATGACGTTGCAGAACAGCGCGATCTTGCGCCGCTCCTCGACCGGGATCGACCGGTCGGCGCGGCAGAGCAGGATGTCCGGCTGGATGCCGATCTCGCGCAATTCCTTGACCGAATGCTGGGTCGGCTTGGTTTTCAGTTCGCCGGCCGTCGGGATGTAGGGCAGCAAGGTCAGGTGCATGTAGCAGACGTTGTTGCGGCCTTCCTCGATGCCCATCTGGCGAATCGCCTCCAGAAAGGGCAGCGACTCGATGTCGCCGACCGTGCCGCCGACCTCGACGATGGCCACGTCGGCCCCCTCGGCGCCGGCCTTGACCTTGCCCTTGATCTCGTCGGTGATGTGCGGAATGACCTGCACCGTCTTGCCGAGATATTCGCCGCGCCGCTCTTTTTTCAGCACTGCGTCGTACACCTGGCCGGTGGTGAAATTGTTGCGCTTGGTCATCCGGGCGCTGGTGAAACGCTCGTAATGTCCCAGATCGAGATCGGTTTCAGCGCCATCCTCGGTGACGAACACCTCGCCATGCTGAAACGGCGACATGGTGCCGGGATCGACGTTGATGTAGGGGTCGAGCTTGAGGTGAGTCACCCTGATGCCGCGCGATTCCAGAATGGCCCCCAGCGACGCGGCGGCGATGCCCTTGCCCAGCGAGGACACGACACCGCCCGTAACGAAAACAAATTTGGTCATGTAAAGACAGGCTGCGGGAAATTGAAATTGTAGCCGAAAAGCGGCGCCTGCCCCAAGGCCATCGCGAGGACGCTGTAAGCCAGGGCAAGGCAAGCGCATGAACATCTCTTTCTCCCCGCTTGGCGGGGAGAAAGCGTTTACGCCACCCCTTCGCGCAGCCAGTCGTTGAACACGTTGCGGGCGGCGGCGGTGACTTCGCCGGCGGTCAGGCCGACCGGCCCGGCGCCGGCGGCAACCAGCCGGTCGGCGGCGGCGCCGTGCAGGTGCACCCCGGCCAGCAGCGCCGCCGCCGCCGGCCAGCCCTGGCCGAGCAGAGCGAGCACCAGGCCGCTCAACACGTCGCCCATGCCGGCGCTGGCCATGCCGGGGTTGCCGTTATCGTTGATCCACCATTGCTCATTCGCCGTCATCACCACCGTGCCGCAACCCTTGAGCGCAACATGGCCGCAATAGCGGCGAACGATCTCGCGGGCCGCGCCGAGGCGGTCGGCCTGGATTTCGCCGGTGGTGGTTTCCAGAAGACGTCCGGCCTCGGCCGGGTGCGGCGTCAGAATGGCCGGAGCCTGGCGGCTGGCGACGGCCTGCTGCAAGCTCTTTTCGCTGGCAAGCAGGTTGAGCGCGTCGGCATCGAGCAGCAGCGGCCGGTCGAGAGCGATGGCGGTTTCCAGCAATTCCGACGCCTCCAGCGAAATGCCCATGCCCGGGCCGCAAGCCACCGCCCCCAGCGCTGATTGAAGCAGCGCCTGCGGTCGACGCAGCATCAGTTCCGGCTGCTGCGGGTCGAAACTGAGCGCTTGCGGGTCGATCAAACCGACAAACACACGGCCCGCGCCCAGTTTGAGCGCGGCGCGGGCGGCCAGAAAGGCAGCGCCAACCATGGTTGGCGCGCCGCCAATGACGCCGACGTTGCCGAAACTGCCCTTGTGGGTGTTCTTCAGGCGCGGCGCGAGATGCTCGGCAAAAGCGGCGGGAACGATGCGGCGGCCGTCGGGCGGCAGTTCGGCCGGCGGGTCGAGATCGAGACGGGCGAGGCGGACTTGTCCACAGTGGTCAGGCCCGTCGGCGGTGAAGAGGCCCGGCTTGCCGGCAATGAAGGTCAGCGTGTGCGTGGCGCGCACCACGCTGCCCGGCGCCGTGCCGCGCTCGGCATCAAGGCCGGAGGGGCAGTCGAGCGCCAGCACCGGGCAGCGGTCGCGCCTGGCGATGTCGTTGATCGCGTCGATCAGCGCGGCGTGGCGGCCGGCCGGCGGGCGAGCGAGGCCGATGCCGAACAGGCCGTCGATGACCAGCGACCAGCGGCTTACCGCCGGAATCGCCGCCAGCGCCTCGCCGCCGCCGGCGGTGAAATCCCGCCAGGCTTCGGCCGCATCGGGCGGCAGGCGCTCGGCGTCGCCAGCAAAGACCACGGTCAGGTCGAAAAAGCGTTCGCGCAACAGACGGGCGGCCACCAGAGCATCGCCGCCATTGTTGCCGGGGCCGGCGACAACCAGAATCGGCAGGCCGCCGGGTAGCGCCAGTTCGCCCGCCCAATCCGCCGCCGCCAGACCGGCGCGCTGCATCAACCTGTCGCCGGCATGGCGGCTTTCCAATGCCCGCAGGGCCGGGCTGAGGTAGAGATCGTCGTCCATCCAACGATTCTAGCCCCAATAGCGGCAGGCGAGGGTGACTCGCTGCCGTTGCGCGGTCAGCTAACCGGTTTCCGGCCTTTCTTGCCGGGGGTTGATGGAAACGCCCACGGGCAGCATTTCGATCACCTCGTCGCGTCTGGTTGCCGTAGAGCGGCTGCGTGTGAATGGCGGGAACGACAGTACCGTCGACGGTGGCGGCCTTGAACTGGGTGGCGGGAGGTGTTTGCGCATGACGGTATATGGCGTGGTCATTGATATGCCTCCTTTCATGGTTCCATTCCATAGTCGTTGGAATGATGCGTACCCATATCGCACACCCGGTCGAAAATCACAGTCGAAAGGTGCGAGCAAGCGGCTTTGACCGTCCGCCAGTCATGCCAGCGAGGATCGAGGTTCTTGTATTCGCTGAGTTCGGTTTCTTCCAGGTCGTAGGGCAGTGCGTTGGCAAGTTGCACCTGCAACTGCTGTAGCGGTGATTCGCCGTTATCCTGCTGGTAGAGCCGGTCAAAGGATTGCAGCGCTTGGGCAACGTTCTCATCACCCATGTGAGCAGCCAAGGCCACGAAGTCGAGGTAATCTCGCGTGGCATTGCGCTTGAGGATCAGCACGCCCTTGATGCGCAGAATCTCACCTTTGGTCGGAACGGTAATCCGCGCACCGTGATGGTCCACCACGGCCGTTTCCAGCGGTTCGTCGCGGATAAGCTGGCGAACGCCGGTTTCAATGCCATCGAGGCTGCCAAGGATTTGTACGGGCCGCTGCACGCGAGCGGTCTTCCAGCCCGCGACCGACTCAAGCTCGGCCAGCACTTCGTCAAAGCGATGCCGCAGATCGGTCAGCACATGGTCGGCGTCACGGGAGAAGCGGTGTTCGGCATGGATTGCCGAAGCGGTTCCTCCAACTAGCACGGCATCCGGCAGGATGCGCTGGAGCCGTGCGGCAGAGGACAAGACGAGTTCCCAGTCAGGCAGCGGCGCGGTGTTCTTTGGCATAGTGCATCCAGAAGTGATGGCGTTGCGCGTAGGGATCGGAAACGTAAGGGCGGCAAACGCGCTCGACCTTGTCCAGCAGGGTGCGGTCGGACAAAACCGCCCGGCGCAGTTCAGCCCAGTCCCGCCAGCGCCCGCGTGAGATTACGTCGTCGATAGCGGCGAGAGTGAAGCGCTGATGGTTGAGGTGGCGATGAAGCATGGTGAACAACGCACTTTTACGAATACCCGATTTTTAAACGGCAATCAGCGCTTGATCGCGGGCTACTTCAATTCAGCGCGGTCGACAGCTTGCGCCGGTATTCGCGCACCAGATCGTCATACTGCTCGCCAGCCAGGGCCTCGAAGAGTTGCAGCAGCGCCTTGCGGCCGGCGCCTTCGTCGAAGAAGCGGTCGCGGCGGACGACTTCGAGCGCTGCTTCAAGCGCCTCGCGGAAGCGGCTTTGGGCGGCGTAGGCGCGGGCCAGTTCGAGGCGCGTGGCGTGGTCGTCCGGGTTGGCGGCGAGTTTGGCTTCGAGCGGGGTCGTGTCGGCGGTGCCGGCGGCCAGCGCCAGGCGGGCGCGCAGGGCGGCGGCGCGGGCGTTTTCCTGTGTGTATTCGGCGGCCAGTAGTTGCTGCGCTTCGTCGTTACGGCCCAGTACAAGCAGCAGTTCGCTGGCGTCGAGGCGGATGGCTTCGTCCTTGGGCGCCTGGCGACTGGCTTCGGCCAGGAGATTGAGCGCGGCCTCGGGCTGGCCGTCGGCAGCCAGCGCGGCGGCCTGTTCGCGTGGCGAGGCGGTGGCGGGGCCGGCCGGTAGCGCAATGCGGTCGATGAAGGCGCGCAACTGGCTTTCCGGCAGCGCGCCGCTGAACTCATCGACCAGTTGCCCCTGATACAGTACCTTGACCGAGGGAATGCTGCGCACGCCAAAATGCTGCGCCAGTTCGGGGTTTTCGTCGCTATTGACCTTGGCCAGCAGAAAGCGCCCGGCGTATTCCTCGGCCAGTTTTTCCAGCAGCGGCTTCAAAACCTTGCACGGCGCGCACCACGGCGCCCAGAAATCGACCAGCACCGGCACGGTCTCGGCCGGCAGCAGCACCTGGGTTTGGAAGGTTTCGAGGGAAACGTCAAAGGCGAATGAGGACATGGGAATCTCGGTTGCAGAAGAAAGTCGGGCGAATTTTACCGCCTGCCTGGCGATGGCTGTGCAGTCCTCGCGATGGCCTGGCTTACAGCGGTGCGTCAGCGCGCCATCCCGGCATATAATCGCCTCCCGACCCGTTCCGTTTGTTCGACACGCCATGACCATCGACTTTGCCATTCCGCTCGCTCCCGAAATCGCCCGCAACGTCACTGCCGCTCTGGAAGAGGACATCGGCCCCGGCGACCTGACCGCCAGCCTGATCGACGCCAGCCGGCAAAGCCGGGCCACGGTCATTTCGCGCGAACCAGGTGTGCTCTGCGGCCGCGACTGGTTCGACGAATGTGTGCATCGCCTCGACCCCGGAGCGCGTATCACCTGGCAGGCCGCCGATGGCGAGCGCATCGTCGCCAACCAGACGCTGTGCGACATCGAGGCCAATGCCTGCGCCCTGCTCTCGGCCGAACGCACCGCCCTCAACTTTCTCCAGTTGCTGTCGGCGGTGGCCAGCAAGGTGAGAATTTATGCCGATGCCATTGCAAACACCGGGGCGCGGATGATCGACACGCGCAAAACCCTGCCCGGCCTGCGCATTGCCCAGAAATACGCGGTTCGCTGCGGCGGCGGCAATAATCACCGGCTGGCGCTATGGGATGCCATTCTCATCAAGGAAAACCATATTCATGCCGCTGGCGGCATCGTCCCGGCGCTGGCGGCGGCTCGCCGCATCGCCGAAGAGGCCGGCGGGCGCTGCCAGTTCATCCAGATCGAGGTGGAATCGCTCGCTGAACTGGATGCCGCGCTGGCAGCCGGCGCAACCATGATCCTGCTCGACAATTTCGATCTCGACATGATGCGCGAGGCCGTCCGCCGCAATGCGGGCCGGGCCACGCTCGAAGCCTCCGGCAACGTCACGCTGGAAACCATTCGCGCCATCGCCAGGACTGGCGTCAACCACATCTCGGCCGGGACATTGACCAAGGATGTCAAGGCGCTCGATCTGTCGATGCGCTTCATCGACTGATTCCATTTCCAAATCAACCGATGACTTTGTCGGCTTCGCTTGCCGGTCAACCGTACTGTCTCTCGCTTCGCCTTCGCGTCCCCGGCTGATTTAAAAATGGAATGACGCTACGGCTGGCGGCGCAGTGGTTTTGCGGTCATAATCCCGCAGGCAAGCTGATAATCAGAGAGTTCCCATGTTGTTTGCGCTGTTTTATGTGATCGCCATCGCCATTCTGATCCTGCATTTCACCGGCTTTCTGGCTCGGCACAATCTGGAATGGCTGGTGCTCGTGCTGGCGGTCGCGGTGTTCCCGGCCGTCATCTACCTGTAGCGCGCCCCCGGCGGCGCTCAGGCCCGCTCGGCGATGTAGCGCTTTACCGCCTCGACATCCGGGGCCATGACGACGACGCGCTGCGGCAAGGCTTCGATGCTGGCGAGGTCGGCCGGGCGCACCGGCTCGGTTCCCAGCGCCTCGCGGATGGTTTCCTCGAATTTGGCGGGCTGGGCCGTTTCCAGCACGATCATCGGCACGCCCGGCAGGCGGTGTTCCAGCGCCACCTTGAGGCCGTCGGCGGTGTGGGTGTCGAGCATCACGCCATAGCGCCCGTGGGCCAGCCGAATGGTGTTGATGCGGTCGCTGTGGGTGCTCTTGCCGGAAACGATGCCGAAGCGCGGCATTGCGGCCCACCAGGGCGTCGCCGACAAGTCGAAGGCTTCGCCCTTATCCACCTTGGCCCATAGCTCGCGGACGACCGCCGCATCGCGGCCGACCAGATCGAAGATGAACCGCTCGAAGTTGGATGCCTTGGAAATATCCATCGACGGGCTGGAGGTGATGCTGGTCTCGCTCGATGCGCGCGGGCGATAGACGCCGCTGCGGAAAAACTCGTCGAGCACGTCATTCTCGTTGGTCGCCAGCACCAGGCGGGCGATGGGCAGGCCCATCATGCGGGCGATGTGGCCGGCGCAGATATTGCCGAAATTGCCCGACGGCACGGCGAAGGCGACCTGTTCGTCGTTCGCGCGGGTGGCCAGGAAATAGCCCTGGAAGTAATAGACGATCTGCGCCACGACCCGCGCCCAGTTGATCGAATTGACCGCGCCGATCCTGTACCGGGCCTTGAAGGCGGCGTCATTGGCGACCGCCTTGACGATGTCCTGGGCGTCGTCGAACATGCCGGTGACGGCGATGTTGAAAATGTTGGCATCCGTCAGCGAATACATCTGGGCGCGCTGGAAGGCGCTCATCCTGCCCTCCGGCGAGAGCATGAACACCTTGACGTTGTGCTTGCCGCGCATGGCGTACTCGGCCGCCGAGCCGGTATCGCCGGACGTTGCACCCAAGATGTTGATCGACTCGCCGCGCCGTTCCAGCACATACTCGAACAGATTGCCGAGCAACTGCATGGCCATGTCCTTGAAGGCCAGCGTCGGGCCGTTCGAGAGTTCCTGCGTGTATAGCCCATCGTCGAGCCGGGTCAGCGGCGTAATCAGGGCCGCGTCGCCGCCGTTGCGGACATGGCGATAGACATCGGCGGTATAGGTCCTGGCGATGATGGCCTTGAGGTCGGCGGCGGGAATGTCGTCGATGAATTTGCTCAAAATCTCGAAAGCCAGATCGGCGTAGGACAGCCCGCGCCAGGCGTCCAGTTCGCGGCGGCTGATGTGCGGATAGCTCTCCGGCAGATAAAGCCCGCCATCGGGCGCCAGACCGCCGAGCAGAATGTCGCAGAAAGCCTGGGGCGCGGCGTGGCCGCGAGTCGAGATATAGCGCATGGCGTAGACCTGAAAAGCGAAAAAATCTGATTTTATTCCATTTCCAAATCGGCCGAGTACGCGAAGGCGAAGCGCAGACAGTACGGTGGTACGGCAAGCGAAGCCGACCACGGTGCAAGCGCAAGCCCCGGCCTTCAGGCCGGGGTCAAGCGAGCCAAGCGTGATTTCGGTGCCGGAGGCACCCCAAACTCGTGGCGAGGAAGCTCCGGGCTTCAGCCCGGAGTGA
>WQUQ01000327.1 GCA_009782025.1 Desulfobulbus sp.
TCGACGACGAAGCGCGCTTCGTCGAGGTCGGAATAGGCCTCGAAGGCGCGAATCGGCTCGCCGTCGCCGGCGTCGGTCCACAGGTTCTTGCCCAGACGCTCGCGGTTGTGCTGGATCAGCGCGTTGGCGGCGGCCAGGATGTTGCCGTGCGAACGGTAGTTCTGCTCCAGGCGGATGACGTTATCAAGGGCGTAGTCGCGCTCGAAATCGCGCATGTTGCCAACCTCGGCGCCGCGAAAGGCGTAGATGCTCTGATCGTCGTCGCCGACGGCGAAGATTTTGGCCCCGCCGCCCGCCAGCAGTTGCAGCCAGGCGTATTGCAGGCGGTTGGTGTCCTGGAATTCGTCCACCAGAATGGCGCGGAAGCGCTCCTGGTAATGTCGGCGCAGTGGCTCGTTGCGTCGCAGCAATTCATGACAACGCAGTAGCAGTTCGGCGAAATCGGCGACGCCCTCGCGCTGGCACTGGTTTTCGTACTCGGCGTACAGTTCGACGCGCTTTTGCGTGTAATGGTCGTAAGCCTCGGCCTCGCGCGCACGCACGCCCTGCTCCTTGTGCGCATTGATGAAATGGCACAGTTCGCGTGGCGGGTACTTCTCGTCGTCGACGTTGAGATTTTTCAACAGGCGCTTGACCATCGCCAACTGGTCGGCGCTATCGAGAATCTGAAAACTCTGCGGCAGCCCGGCCTCGCGGTAATGGGCGCGCAACAGCCGGTTGCACAGGCCGTGGAAGGTGCCGATCCACATGCCGCGCGTGTTGATGGCTACCTGCGCCGACAGGCGCGCCGTCATTTCCTTGGCTGCCTTGTTGGTGAAGGTCACGGCCAGGATGCCGTGCGGCCCGACCTGGCCGGTGGACATCAGCCAGGCGATGCGCGTCGTCAGCACCCGCGTCTTGCCGCTGCCGGCCCCGGCCAGGATCAGCGCGTGCACCGGCGGCAAGGTCACGGCCTGCAACTGAGGCGGATTGAGATGGGCAAGAAGATCGGACATGACGGCAAATTCCAGCGAGAGGTTAGCGAAAACAGGGGTTTTGGCGGCAGACAGCCCGGTCAATTTTGCCGTGATTGCGTAATGCGTCACAAAAAAATCAACAAAAAATCTATACGTGCCCAAAAGTTCGAAATATACTTGCCGATAACTATTGTGCAGTGCACAAAACTTTTTGCCCGCACGGTAGTCCAAGCAGCAACCCGTCATCGCTGCCTGGCGAAAGGAGACACACCATGAAACACAATCTGACCGCACCGAAAATTCTGCCCTGGATCGCCCGCAAGGCCGGCATCAGCGACGAGTTGGCCCTGAAACTCTGGCGCCGCGCCGTTTCCGAAGCCGAATTCATGACCGGCAAGGCCGAGGGTTCCGATTATTGGACATTCGCCGTCGAACGCCTGCTCGTCCTCGTCGAGAACGAAGTCGGCGAAGCGCCGCAATATACGTCAAATCCGACCCCGCGACTGTCCTGGATGTGGCATCACCAGACCCGGATGTCGCTGCTGTCGCTGATGGCCGCCGAAAACACCTACCGCTACTGGCGGAACACCTGGGATCGGATGCGTCATCAGCAGAAAATCGCCGCCTGAACGAAGCGGCTCAACTTTTCCCTCGCCTGCCTGCGGGAGAGGGAAAGCCAATCGCCGCCCGCTGCAACCGCCGCCGGACGCTGATACAAGCCGTTATAATTATCGGCTTATTTCATGATTTTTCAGCGAAACCCCATGCAGGACAAATACGTTCCGGCCGACATCGAACGCGCCGCCCAGCAGCACTGGGATCAGACATCCGCCGCCCGCGCCGTTGAAGACCCCGCCAGGCCGAAGTACTACTGCCTGTCGATGTTCCCCTACCCCTCCGGCAAGCTGCACATGGGCCATGTGCGCAATTACACCATCGGCGACGTGCTGTCGCGCTTTCACGCGATGCAGGGTTACAACGTGCTGCAACCGATGGGCTGGGACGCCTTCGGCATGCCGGCCGAGAACGCCGCGCTGGCCAACAATGTCGCCCCGGCTGGCTGGACCCATGCCAATATCGGCGCCATGAAGCGGCAATTGCAGTCGCTTGGTTTTGCCATCGACTGGCAGCGCGAACTCGCCACCTGCACGCCCGAGTACTACCGCTGGGAGCAGTGGCTGTTTACCCGGCTGTATGAAAAGGGGTTGGTGTACAAAAAACTCGGCACGGTCAATTGGGATCCTGTGGATCAGACGGTGCTCGCCAACGAGCAGGTCATCGACGGCCGCGGCTGGCGCTCCGGCGCGGTCGTCGAGAAGCGCGAGATCCCCATGTACTACATGAAGATCACCGCCTACGCCGAAGAACTGCTGGCCGAACTCGACAACCTGACCGGCTGGCCTGAACAGGTGCGGCTGATGCAGAAAAACTGGATCGGCAAGAGCACCGGCGTGCGCTTCGCCTTCCCCTATGAGCTGGACGGCCAACAAGAAAAACTGTGGGTATTCACCACCCGCGCCGACACCATCATGGGCGTCACCTTCGTCGCCGTCGCCGCCGAACACCCGCTGGCCGCCCGCGCCGCGCAGGATAACCCGGAACTCGCCGCCTTCATCGCCGAATGCAAGCAGGGCGGCGTCGCCGAGGCCGATCTGGCGACGATGGAAAAGAAGGGGTTGCCGACGGGGTTGTTCGTCACCCACCCGCTGACCGGCGAACGGATCGAAGTCTGGGTCGGCAACTACGTGCTGATGAGCTATGGCGACGGCGCGGTGATGGCCGTGCCGGCGCACGACGAGCGGGATTTCGCCTTCGCGCAAAAGTACAAATTGCCGATCAAGCCGGTCATTGCCGTTGCTGGCGAGACCTTCAGCAACGACGGCTGGCAGGAGTGGTACGCCGACAAGAACCGCGGTATTTGCGTCAACTCCGGCAAGTATGACGGTTTGAGCTACGCAGCGGCGGTCGACGCCATCGCCGCCGATCTGGCCGCCAAGGGCCTGGGCGAGAAGAAAACCCAGTTCCGCCTGCGCGACTGGGGCATCTCGCGCCAGCGCTATTGGGGCTGCCCGATCCCGATCATCCACTGCCCGACTTGCGGCGACGTGCCGGTGCCGGACGAGCAACTGCCGGTCGTGCTGCCGGAGAACGTCGAAATCACCGGGGCCGGTTCGCCGCTGGCGAAAATGCCCGAGTTCTATGAATGCCGCTGCCCGAAGTGCGGCGGCGAGGCCCGGCGCGAAACCGATACGCTCGACACCTTCTTTGAATCCTCCTGGTATTTTCTGCGCTATGCCTGCCCGGACAACGCCACGGCCATGGTCGACGAGCGTGTCGGCTACTGGTGCCAGGGCGGCATCGACCAATACATCGGCGGCATCGAGCACGCCATCCTGCATCTGCTGTATGCGCGCTTCTTCACCAAGCTGATGCGCGACGCCGGGCTGATTGGCGATTTGGGCGAACCCTTCGCCAATCTGCTGACGCAGGGTATGGTCGTCGCTCCGACCTTCTACCGCGAGGGCGAAAACGGCAAAAAACTGTGGATCAACCCGGCCGAGGTCGATGTCGTCACCGATGAACGCGGTCGCCCGACCGGCGCGACCCTCAAGGCCGACGGCCAGCCGGTGACGATCGGCGGCATCGAGAAGATGGCCAAGTCGAAGAACAACGGCGTCGACCCGCAGGCGCTGATCGACCAGTACGGGGCCGACACGGCGCGGCTGTTCATCATGTTCGCCGCGCCGCCGGATCAGTCGCTGGAATGGTCGGATGCCGGCGTCGAAGGCGCTTTCCGCTTTTTGCGCCGCTTGTGGAAGCTGGCGCATGACCACGTTCAGGCCGGCCTCGTCGCCGCCTGCGCCGGCAATGACGGCCTCTCCGCCGCCCAGGCCGATCTGCGCCGCAAGCTGCACCAGACCATGAACAAGGTCGCCGACGACTACGGCCGGCGCAAGCAGTTCAACACCGCCATCGCCGCCGTCATGGAATTGCTCAACGCCTATGACAAAACTGATCTGGCCGATGCCGCCGGCCGCGCCTTGGCCCAGGAAGTGCTGGAAAACGCGGTGCTGCTGATCTTCCCCATCGTGCCGCACATCGGCCAGGCGCTCTACGGTGAATTGAAGCCCGGCGCCGATGCCTGCCGCGCCGCCTTTCCCAAGGCCGACCCGGCGGCGCTGGTGCAGGATGAAATCGAACTGGTGGTGCAGGTGGGCGGCAAGCTGCGCGGCAGCATCCGCGTACCGGCCAGAGCCGACAAGGCGGCCATCGAAGCCGCCGCGCTGGCCAACCCGGAGGCGCAGAAATTCATGGACGGCAAACCGGCGAAGAAGGTCGTCGTCGTGCCGGGCCGCCTGGTCAACATCGTCGTCTGATGAAAACTGCCATGCTGCTACGCTCCCTGGCCGCTCTGTTGCTCGCCGCCCTCGTCGCCGGCTGCGGCTTTCATCTGCGCGGCGCGGAGAGCGCCGCCCTGCCCTACAAGACCCTGCATATCGCTCTGCCAGAGACGGCCGAGGTGCGCATCTGGCTTGAGCGCTACATCCGGGCCAGCGGCAGCACGACGCTGGTCGACGACGCCAGGACGGCCGAAGCCACCTTCCAGCAACTGGAGGACAGCCGCCAGAAAACCATTCTCAGCGTCAATGCCCAGGGTCGCATCACCGAATACCGCTTGCAGTTGACCTATCGTTTCCGCATCGTCAACGCCAAGGGCCAGGTGATCGTCGCCCCCACCGAACTGAGCCTCTCCCGCGACATGACCTACGACGATTCCAACGTGCTCGCCAAGGAACAGGAAGAACGCCTGCTGTGGCGCGACATGACCAGCGAACTGGTCAGCCAGATCATGCGCCGGCTGTCGCTGATCCAGCCAAAAGACCCCGACCAGGAAGACGACTGGTAATGCTGCTCAAGGGCGAACAGCTTGCCGCGCACCTCGAGCGCGAATTGCGCCCGCTGTACGTCCTGTACGGCGACGAGCCGCTGCTGGTCCTGGAGGCGGCCGACGCCATTCGCGCCAAGGCGCGCCAGCAGGGTTACAGCGAACGCGAGGTGTTGACGGTGTTGCCGCAATTCGACTGGGGTCAGTTGCTGGCCGCCGGCGGCAATCTGTCCCTGTTCGGCGACAAGAAGCTGATCGACCTGCGCATCCCCACTGGCAAGCCGGGCAAGGAAGGCAGCGCGGCGTTGCAGCAATGGTGCCAGCATCTATCGGCGGACACCCTGCTGCTGGTGACCCTGCCCGAGCTTGACTGGCGCGAGGAAAAGGCGGTCTGGTTCACCGCCCTGGTCAATGCCGGCGTCGCCCTCAAGCTCAACGCCCCGCCGCTGGCCGAACTGCCGGGCTGGATCGCCGGCCGGCTGCGCCGCCAGCAGCAGAGCGCCGAGATCGACAGCCTCAAATTCATCGCCGAGCGCGTCGAAGGCAACCTGCTCGCCGCCCATCAGGAAATCCAGAAACTGGGCCTCCTCCATCCGCCCGGCGCGCTCACCGCCGCGCAGATCCGCGACGCCGTGCTCAACGTCGCCCGCTACGACATCGAGGGCTTGCGCGAAGCGCTGCTGGCCGGCGACATCGGCCGCCTGACCCGAACCCTCGACGGCCTGATGCAGGAAGGCGAAGCGCCACCGCTGGTACTGTGGGCGATGAGCGAGGAAATCCGCGCCCTGGCGACGATTCGCGGCGGCCTCGACAGCGGCCGGCCGCTCGAACTGCTGCTCAAGGAAGCCAAGGTCTGGGGGCCGCGCCAGATGGCTGTCAAAAAAGCGCTGCAACGCCTCTCCACGGCCACCCTCGAAGCCGCCCTGCGCCAGGCCGGACGCATTGACCGTCTGGTCAAGGGCATCGGCCAGGGCAATTTATGGGAAGAATTCCTGCGCCTGGGGCTTGGCCTGTGCGCGAATCGGAATGCAGTAAAACCGTAGGGCGGCGGCTCTGCCCCGCCAGGCCAACAGCAAATTGCGGTTGCGACTACCGAGGGGCAACCCGGCGGGATAAATCCCGCCCTACACGGAAAATGCTCCGGGGCCTGCTCAGCGTCCCTTGAACGCCGGCTTGCGTTTCTCCAGAAAGGCCGCCAGCCCCTCCCTGTAATCCTCGGTGGCGAGGAAGGCGAAGGACGCGGCCTTTTCCTCGTCGTTGAGCGGTTTGCCGTTTTGCAGGCGACGAATCCACTGTTTATGCCAGGCTGCCACCAGCGGCGCGCCGGCGGCGATGCGCCGCGCTGTGGCATAGGCTTCGTCTTCGACCTGGGCGTCCGGCACGATACGGGTGACCAAGCCTTTCTCATAGGCTTCGGCGGCGGTCAGGATGCGCCCTTCGAGCAGGATTTCCTTCATCACCGCCGCCCCGGCCAGCTTCAACAGACCTTCCATTTCGCCGGGATACATCGAGAAACCGAGCTTGTTGATCGGCGCGCCGAAGCGGGCGCTTTCGCCGCTGATGCGCAGATCGCAGACGCCGGCGATCTCCAGGCCGCCGCCGATGCAGGCGCCGCGGATCATGGCTACGGTGGGGTGCGGACAGTCGGCGATGGCGTTGAGCGCCGCCGCCACCTCGGCATGGTAGTGCAGCGCCTGGTCGAGCGTGGCGCGGTCGGTCACGAATTCCTCAAGGTCGCCACCGGCGGCGAAGGCTTCATCGCCAGCCCCGCGAATGACGACGCAGCGAATCTCGCCATCACGGCCGATGGTCGCCATGTGCGCCGCCAGTTGCCGCCACATGGCAAGGTCGATGGCATTGAGCTTGGCCGCGTTGTCGAGCGTCAACGTGGCGATGCCGGCGGCGGTTGAAAGACTGATCTGGCTCATGTTTTCGTTGATGACGGGCGCTTGCTCAACCCGCCTTGCCCCCGGCATCCTGAATCCGGGCCAGCGCTTCGCGGCCGGAGAGCAGGTGATCGTGCATCAGGCGCTCGGCTTCTTCGGCTTTGCCGGTGGCGAAAGCCGCCATGATCGTCCGGTGCTCGTCGAGGGATTGTTGCAGGCGGCCTTCCAGCGACAGCGAGTGCAGGCGCGACAGCTTCAGCACCTTGCGCAGATCCTGGATCATCGACAGCAGTCGCCGGTTTCCAGACAACGCCTGGATTTTTCGGTGAAATTCCTGGTTGGCCTCGAAGAAGGCGTCGATGCGGTTCTCGCGGGCGGCGGTTTCGAGGCGCTCGTGGATGGTTTTCAGCATGCCGATGTCGGCTGATTCGGCGCGGCGCACCGCTTCGAGCGCGCAGCGGGCTTCGAGCAGGGCCAGCAGCGGGAAGATGTCGTCGAGATCCTGGCGGGAAAGCTCGGTGACGTAGCAGCCGCGCCGTGGCTTGAGTTCGACCAGCCCTTCCGCAGCCAGCACCTTGAGCGCTTCGCGCAGCGGGGTGCGGGAGATGCCGTATTGTTCGGCGAGTTTTTGCTCGTCGATCCAGGTTCCCGGCGTCAACTCGTGGGCAAAGATGCGCTGGCGCAGGCGTTCGGCGACTTCCTGGTAAAGGGCGGTGGGAGCGATGCGATTCATGGTTGGGGTGCGGCGGGAATGAACGGAGTGCCTTCTGCCGCCTTGCTTCTGTAATTATGGATAACGTATTATGTGGGGCTAAGCATGTCAAGCAGGGGTGCGAGCGCGTAGAATTTTAAATTCTGCATCATCGGCCCAAAATCGAATCGGCGAAGGGTGTGCCATGTCTGAAAATTTCTTTGATTCCAACAACCTGGATGCCTGGGAAAAGGCCGCCGCCAAACAGGCGCCCGGCGGCGAGGTCGGCAATCTGGTGTGGAACACCCCGGAGGGGCTGAAGGTCAAGGCCCTGTACACGAAAAAGGATGTCGAGGGCCTAGCCTTCGCCGACACCCTGCCCGGTTTTTCGCCCTACCTGCGCGGCCCGCAGCCGACCATGTACGCGGTGAAGCCGTGGACGATTCGCCAGTACGCCGGCTTTTCCACCGCCGAGGCCTCCAACGCCTTCTACCGCAAGGCGCTGGCCGCCGGTGGCCAGGGCGTCTCGGTGGCTTTCGACCTGGCGACGCATCGCGGTTACGACTCCGACAATCCGCGCGTCCTGGGCGACGTCGGCAAGGCGGGCGTGGCCATCGACTCGGTCGAGGACATGAAGATCCTGTTCGACGGCATTCCGCTCGACAAGATTTCCGTGTCGATGACCATGAACGGCGCGGTGCTGCCCATTCTCGCCGGCTACATCGTCGCCGCCGAGGAGCAGGGCGTGGCGCAGGCGCAGCTTTCCGGCACCATCCAGAACGACATCCTCAAAGAATTCATGGTGCGGAACACCTATATCTATCCGCCCAAGCCGTCGATGAAAATCATCGCCGACATTTTCGGCTACACGGCACAGCACATGCCGAAGTTCAATTCCATCTCCATTTCCGGCTACCACATTCAGGAAGCCGGGGCCAACCAGGCCATCGAACTGGCCTTCACGCTGGCCGACGGCATGGAGTATGTGCGCACCGGCATCGCCGCCGGCATGGATGTCGACACCTTCGCCGGCCGCCTCTCCTTCTTCTGGGCGGTGGGCATGAATTTTTATCTGGAAATCGCCAAGATGCGCGCCGGGCGGCTCTTGTGGGACCGCATCATGACCGGCTTCAACGCCAAAAACGCCAAGTCGAAGATGCTGCGCACGCACAGCCAGACCTCCGGCTGGTCGCTGACCGAGCAAGACCCCTACAACAACGTGGTGCGCACCACCATCGA
>WQUQ01000328.1 GCA_009782025.1 Desulfobulbus sp.
TCATCATGTCTCCGTAGCCCGGCGCATGGTGCCGCCGCTTTCCGCTGCGCTGCCGCCGCTGCTCAGCGGATGGTCGAGGGCAACCGGCGGCGGCAGTTCGAGCAGGTGGTAAAGGGAGCGCAGGTTGTGGCGGAACAGGCGGTCGAAGGTGGCGACCGATTCGGCCGGGTTGTTGTCGCCCAGCCACCAGAACCAGTCCGAACTTTCGCAGACGGCCAGACGGCGGCGCACCTGGGCGCAGATGGCGGCGTCGAGGCGGCCGCTGCCCAGCGCCCGGTCGGCGCACAGCTTCAATTCGCACAGCAGATCCCAGGCGCGGTTCTTGTCCGGGTGGCCGATCCAGGTCGACAGGGTGCCGTACACCCAACTGCCGGCGACCAGCCGGGGCAGGCGCGGGCTGCGCTCGCGGCGCGCGGCGGCGGCCTCGGCCAGCGTGACGGTACGGATGTCCGGCCTTTGTTCCAGCGCATCGTAAAGGTCGGAGAAGAAATACCAGGCGTTGTAGGGGTAGTACTCCCAGGCGTTTTCGCCATCGAGAAAGACCGGGATCAGGCAGTCCGGGTCACGGCAGCGGAGCGCTTCCAGTTCGCCCATGAAATGCCGGGCAGCGTCGCGGCCATGCCATTTGGCATACTCGAAGCCGATCAGGTCGGATAGCCGCTCATCGCGGAAGAAGAGCAAGGTGTCGCCGGATACGCCATCCGGCGGCAGCCACGGCGTCGTCGTCCGCGCCGCATCGCCGGCCGAATGGCGCAACACGCCGTGACTGCTGGCCGTCCATTGAAAACCGGCGGCGGCGATCTGTTCGAGAAAGGCGGCCGACAGCGCGCCTTCGGCTGGCCACAGCCCCTCGGGCGGTCGACCGAAGCGACGCTCATGGCTGGCTCGGGCGCTGGCCAGATGCTCGGTGACGCGGGTACGACCGCCGGGGTATCCCGACGCCGCCGGCAGCAGGCACTCGGGCAACGCCTCGCGGGCGCTGGCGAAATCGAGCAGCAGCGGCGCCAGGGGATGATTGGCCGGCGTGCAGGAGAGTTCAATCTGGCCGCGTTCGGCCAGCGCCCGGTAGCGCGGAATCAGCCCGCCAACAGCCTCGCCCAGTTCGGCCAGCAGGGCTTGCCGCTCGGCCGCCGAGAAATTGTCGCCCCTGGCCATCAGTTGCGGAATCGTCCGGCAGCCGCGGCGCAGGCTTTCGCCACTCCAGGCCAGCAGGTACCAGACGGCCAGGTCGACGTAATAGGCGGTGGACAGATAGTCCAGGTCGTGCCCGTCCTGGCCGCGGACGAAGGTCAACAAATCGCGCAGGCGGCGATAGGGGGCGAAAGGTTCGAGCATTGTCGGCGCATGGCAGCGGAAGGCGACGTCGAGCAGCCAGGCGCGGTCGGCGGCCGTCGGCACGGCGCCATCCGGGGTGGCGGCAACGCGCAGCAGCGGGTCGCGCCACTGGCCGTTTTCGAACTGCGCCGCGTAATCCTCGATCTGGTCGAGCAGCACCGGCACGAAATTGACCGTGCAGCGGATGCCGGGATGGCGCTCCAGATGCGCCGCCATGTCGGTGTAATCCTTGATCGTGTGCAGCAGCACCCAGGGCAGCAGGAATTCCCCGCTATCCGGGTGCCGGTAGTCCGGCTGGTGCATGTGCCACAGAAAGGCGAGATCGGCCATCAGGCGGCGGCCCCCTGCCCGAGCATTTCCGGCGTCACCAGCACGATGCCGCCGGGGCTGACGTGAAAGCGCTGGCGGTCTTCTTCGAGATCGACGCCGATACGCATGCCATCAGGAATCCATACGCTCTTGTCGATGACGCAGCGGCGCAAGGTGACATGGCGACCGACGTTGACGTAAGGCAGGATCACCGCGTCGGAGATGCTGCTCCAGCTATGGACGTGGACGCTGGAAAAGAGCAGCGAGCGCTTGACCTGGGCGCCGGAGATGATGCAGCCGCCGGAGACCATCGAGTCGATGGCCTCGCCGCGCCGGTCGTCGTCGTCGAAAACGAATTTGGCCGGCGGCAGTTGCTCCTGGTAAGTCCAGATCGGCCAGTCGCGGTCGTAGAGATTGAGTTCCGGCGTCACCTTGGTCATTTCCATGTTCGCCTCCCAGTAGGCGTCGATGGTGCCGACGTCGCGCCAGTAGGGCGTCTCGGTATTGCCGACGCAGGAATCGGCGAAGCGGTGGGCATAGACGCGGTGGCGAGGCACGATGTGGGGAATGATGTCCTTGCCGAAATCGCGGCTGGAGCCGGGAGTCGCCGCGTCGCGCGCCAGTTGGTCGAGCAGGAACTGGGTGTTGAAGATATAGACGCCCATCGAGGCCAGCGCCCGCTCCGGCTGGTCGGGCATGGGCGGCGGGTTCTCCGGTTTCTCGACGAAGGTGACGATGCGGTCGTCGCCATCGACGCCCATGACGCCGAACTCGCGGGCCTCGGAGAGCGGCACGTCGATGCAGGCGACGCTCATGTCGGCCTCATGCTCGATGTGGCTGGCCAGCATGCGGCCGTAATCCATCTTGTAGATGTGGTCGCCGGCGACGATCAGCACATATTGCGACCGGTAGCGGTCGAGAAAGTGCAAGTTCTGGAACACGGCATCGGCCGTGCCCTGATACCACTGCGTTTCGTCGATCTGCTGCTGCGCCGGCAGCAACTGGATGAACTCGTCGAAGCGCCCGTCGAGAAAGCTCCAGCCGCGCTGAATGTGGCGGATCAGGCTGTGCGCCTTGTACTGCGTGGCGACGCCGATCTTGCGGATACCGGAATTGACACAGTTCGACAGCGTGAAATCGATGATGCGGAACTTGCCGGCGAAAGGCACCGCCGGCTTGGCGCGAAAATCGGTCAGTTGCTTCAAGCGGGTGCCGCGGCCGCCGGCCAGGATCATGGCGAAGGTGTTGCGCGTCGCCAGGCTGATGAAGCGCTCGTGGTGGTGTTCGCGCGACGTTTCCGGGTGCGGGTTGGAACGATGGGTTTCGCTGGACATGATGATCCTCCTCTATTCTGTTTTTACCCTATGATACTGTGTATTCCGCAGGGGAGAGCCAATGCCGCACTCAAAAGCACTTTATCTGTTCAACGAGGGACG
>WQUQ01000329.1 GCA_009782025.1 Desulfobulbus sp.
CCACTACTACGGCGTCAGCGCCGCGCAGCTGGGGCCGGAGCAGGCGGCGCGGCTGGCCGGCATGGTGCCGAATCCGCGCTATTACGACAACCATCGCAACGCGCCGGGGCTGGCGAAAAAGAGTGCCATCATCCTCGGGCGCATGCCGATGGCCGAGGTGCCCTGACGACAGGCGCCAAACAGATACAGCGCACCCGCGCCAACCCGGTTTCCACTGTCCGAAAGTGAATTCCGGCAACCGGGGGCAACTGCTTGATCGGCATTCCGGACTCCTGATTTTCATTGACGTAGAAACACGAGATCTTGTAGCATATAAATCTGTGTGGCGCGTCCGGTCAACGATTGCAAGGCACCATGTTCAAGGCGATTTATCTGCAGATTGGTGCGGCGGTGATAACGGCAATCGGGGCTGGCGTGATCGTTGGGGCGCGGGGGGCTGTTTCGGTGGGGTTGGCGGCGTTGGCCGGCATTCTGCCCAATCTTTTCTTCGCCATCCGGCTGACGATGATGGCTAATCGCCCCGGCGCTTCATACGCGGCGAATTTCTTCATCGGCGAGTTCCTGAAGATCGGCGCCACGATTGGATTACTGGCAATCGCCGTCAAGGGGTATCCCGAGATGCACTGGCCCAGCTTGTTGATTGGCCTGGCGATTGTGTTGCATGCAGGTTTTATAGCGTTCTGGAAGAAGCCCTGATTATGTCTACCGCAGGCCACGAAACAGCAGCAAACGCGCCGACCGCCGGCGAGTACATCGTTCACCACCTGACGCAGTGGAATACCAGCGGCCACGCGCAGAAGAACGTGATCGACTTCAGCATCATCAATATCGACACGATGATCTTTTCCATCCTGATTGGCGCGCTCGGCTTGTTTGTCATGTGGCGCGTCGCCAGGAGCGTCACTTCCGGCGTCCCGGGGCGCTTGCAGGCAGCGGTCGAAATCGTGCTCGAAATGGTCAACGACCAGGCCAAGGGCATCGTCCATAGCGCTGAATCGCGCAAATTCGTTGGCCCGCTGGCGCTGACCGTGTTCGTCTGGATCTTCCTGATGAACGCCATGGACCTCTTGCCGGTCGATCTCCTGCCCATGCTGTGGCAGCTCGTCACCGGCAATGAGCACGCCTATATGCGCGTCGTCGCCACGGCCGACCTCAACGCCACCCTGGGCATGTCGGTCGGCGTGCTGCTCGTCTGCCTCTACTACAACGTCAAGATCAAGGGTGTGAGCGGCTGGGTGCACGAATTGTTCACCGCGCCCTTCGGTAGCCATCCACTGCTCTACCCCCTCAACTTCGCCATGCAGATCATCGAGTTTCTGGCCAAAACCATCTCCCACGGCATGCGACTGTTCGGCAACATGTATGCCGGCGAACTGATCTTCATGCTGATCGCGCTGATGGGTGCCGCCTGGAGCGTCAGCGCCACTGGCGTCTCACTGTTTATTGGCCATGTTCTTGCCGGTTCGGCGTGGGCCATCTTCCATATCCTGATCGTCACGCTGCAAGCCTTCATCTTCATGATGCTGACCCTGGTTTATATCGGTCAGGCGCATGAAGCTCACTGATGTCGTTGTAACTTTGTCTTTTTATTCACTTTTTACTTAGCAAGGAGTTGTCATGGAACACGTTCTCGGTTTTGTTGCTCTGGCTGCCGGCCTGATTATTGGTCTGGGCGCCATCGGCGCCTGTATCGGCATTGGCCTGATGGGCGGCAAGTACATTGAAGCCTCCGCCCGCCAGCCCGAACTGATGAACGCGCTGCAAACCAAGATGTTCCTGCTGGCCGGCCTGATCGACGCCGCCTTCCTGATCGGCGTTGGTATCGCCATGATGTTCGCCTTCGCCAATCCGTTTCAGCTCGCTTGATCGGTCCTCGCCGATTCCACTTTTAGAGGACTGATACCGTGAATCTGAACGCAACGTTGTTTGCACAGCTCGTTGTGTTCTTCATTTTGGCGTGGGTCACGATGCAATTCATCTGGCCCCCCATTGTGAAGGCGCTCGACGAGCGTGCGAAGAAGATCGCGGATGGACTGGCTGCCGCCGAGCGCGGCAAGCATGATCTCGCACTGGCCACCAAGCGCTCCACGGAGTCTCTCCGCGAAGGCAAGGAAAAGGCTGCCGAACTGATCGCCAACGCCGAAAAGCGTGCCGCTCAGGTCATCGAGGAAGCGAAGGTGGCGGCCAAGGCCGAAGCCGATCGCATCGTCGCCGGCGCCCAGGCTGAAATCGACCAGGAAGCTGTCCGGGCCAAGGAACAACTGCGCGAGCAAGTCTCGGCGCTGGTTGTTGCTGGCGCCGAGAAAATCCTGCGCCGCGAGATCAACGCCCAGGCCCATGCCGATATTCTGGCCACGATCAAACAGGATCTGTGACGCTTATGGCTGAATCTGTCACCATCGCCCGCCCCTATGCCGAGGCCGTGTACCGCATCGCCCAGCAAGCCGGGGCACAGGCTGTCTGGTCTGCGCGCCTTCAGCGCCTGGCCCTGGTCGCCCAGGACGGGGACATGGCCGCGGTCATGGGCAATCCCCGGCTTTCCGTCGAGCAGGTTGCCAATCTGTTCATCTCCCTGTCCGAGGAAAAGGGCAAAGACGGGGATGCGACCCTCGGCAACTTCATTCGCACCCTCGCAGAAAACCGGCGCCTCGTCCTCCTGCCGGAGATTTCCCGGCTTTTCGAACTGGCCAGGAGCCAGGAAGAAGGGGTCAAGGAGGCGGTGGTGTATTCGGCATTTCCCATCGACGACAGCCAGGTGGCTTCCCTGATGCAACAGTTGGAGCCGCGCTTTGCGACCCGTCTCAGCGCCCGCGTCGAAATCGACCCGAGCCTGATCGGCGGCGTGAAGGTCGCTGTCGGCGACCAGGTGCTGGATGCTTCAGTGCGCGGCAAACTCGACGCGATGGCCGTGGCGCTGAACAACTAGGAGAATTTCATGCAGTTGAATCCTTCCGAAATTTCTGAACTGATCAAGAGCAAGATCCAGAACCTGCAAGGCGCATCGGAAGTGCGCACGCAGGGCACCGTGGTCTCCGTCACCGACGGCATCTGCCGCGTGCACGGCCTGCAGGATGTCATGCAGGGCGAAATGCTCGAATTCCCCGACAATACCTTCGGCATGGCGCTCAATCTCGAGCGCGATTCCGTCGGCGTCGTGGTTCTGGGTGAATACGAGCACATTTCCGAAGGCGACGTGGTCAAGACCACCGGCCGCATTCTGGAAGTTCCCGTCGGCCCCGAACTGCTCGGCCGCGTGGTCAATTCCCTCGGCCAGCCGATCGACGGCAAAGGCCCGATCAACGCCAAGCTGACTGACAAGATCGAAAAGGTCGCGCCGGGCGTCATCTGGCGCAAATCCGTGTCGCAGCCGGTGCAGACCGGTCTGAAGTGCGTGGACTCCATGGTCCCCGTCGGCCGCGGCCAGCGCGAGTTGATCATTGGTGACCGCCAGACCGGCAAGACCGCCGTCGCTACCGACACCATCATCAACCAGAAGGGCAAGAACCTCTTCTGCGTCTATGTCGCCGTCGGCCAGAAGGCATCGACCATCGCCAACGTCGTCAGGAAGCTCGAAGAGCACGGCGCCATGGAATACACCATCGTCGTCGCCGCCTCTGCCTCCGAATCCGCCGCCTTGCAGTACATCGCGCCGTATGCCGGATGCACCATGGGCGAGTATTTCCGCGACCGCGGCCAGGATGCCCTCATCATTTATGACGATTTGACCAAGCAGGCCTGGGGTTACCGCCAGGTTTCCTTGCTGCTGCGCCGTCCGCCGGGCCGCGAAGCCTATCCGGGCGACGTGTTCTATCTCCACTCCCGCCTCCTGGAGCGCGCCGCCCGCGTGTCCGAGGCATGGGTCGAGCGCTTCACCAATGGCGAAGTCAAGGGCAAGACCGGTTCGCTGACGGCGCTGCCGGTGATCGAAACGCAGGCCGGCGACGTCTCCGCCTTCGTGCCGACCAACGTCATCTCCATCACCGACGGCCAGATCTTCCTGGAAACCGACCTCTTCAACGCCGGCATCCGCCCCGCCATCAACGCCGGTATCTCGGTGTCGCGCGTCGGCGGCGCCGCCCAGACCAAGATCATCAAGAAGCTCGGCGGCGGCGTCCGTCTGGCGCTGGCCCAGTACCGCGAACTGGCGGCCTTCGCGCAGTTTGCTTCCGATCTCGACGAGGCGACCAGAAAGCAGCTCGAGCGCGGCCGCCTGGTGACCGAGTTGATGAAGCAGCCGCAATACGCGCCGATGAGCATTTCCGAAATGGCCGTCACGCTGTACGCAGCCGACAAGGGCTATTTCGACGATGTCGAAGTCAAGCGCGCGCTGGAATGCGAAAAGGCGATGATCAGCTACCTCAAGACCCACTGCGCCGACGTCATGAACACCATGGAGTCGACCGCCGACCTCTCCGCCGATAGCGAGAAGGCTCTGGCTGCCGGCATCCAGGCTTTCAAGAGCACTTGGGCCTGATCCAGGAGGAACGCCATGCCTAGCGGCAAGGAAATTCGCAACAAGATCAAGAGCGTCGAAAACACGCGCAAGATCACCAAGGCCATGGAGATGGTGGCCGCATCCAAGATGCGCAAGGCGCAGGATCGGATGCGGGCCGCCCGCCCCTACGGCGAGAAGATCCGGCGCGTCGCGGCTCACCTGTCGCACGCTCTGACCGAGTACAAGCATCCGTTTCTGGTCAAGCGCGACGTCAAGACCGCCGGCCTGATTCTCGTGACTTCGGACAAGGGTCTGTGCGGCGGTCTCAACTCGAACATCCTGCGTCTCGTCGTCGGCAAGCTGAAGGAATTCGAGGCGCAGGGCAAGACGTTTCAGGCCACCTGCATCGGCAACAAGGGCCTCGGCTTCATGCAGCGGGCCGGGGCCAAGGTCGTTTCGCAGGTCACTGCGCTGGGCGACACGCCGCGCCTGGAAAAACTGATCGGGCCGGTCAAGGTGCAGCTCGACGCCTATATGAACGGCGAAATCGACGCGCTGTACATCGGCTACACCCGCTTCATCAACACCATGAAGCAGGAGCCGGTGTTCGAGCAGTTGCTGCCGTTGTCGGACGACGCCGTCGGTTCCCGCCAGACGCGCTGGGACTACGTCTATGAACCTGATGCCAAGACGGTCATCGACGAGTTGTTGCTGCGTTACGTCGAGGCGCTGATCTATCAGGCCGTGGCCGAGAACATGGCCTCCGAGCAATCGGCCCGGATGGTCGCCATGAAGTCCGCCTCCGACAACGCCAAGAACGTCATCGGCGAACTCAAGCTGGTCTACAACAAGGCTCGCCAGGCCGCGATTACCAAGGAACTCTCGGAAATCGTCGGCGGCGCCGCCGCGGTGTGACGCGCAGAATTTTATTTTTGGGGATTTGAATATGAGTCAAGGTTCAATCGTTCAGTGCATCGGCGCCGTGGTGGACATCCACTTCCCGCGCGACGCCATGCCTAAGGTCTACGACGCCCTCAAGCTCGACGCTTCCGAAGCGAACGGCATGGCGGAAGAAGGTCTGACCTTTGAAGTACAGCAGCAGTTGGGCGACGGCATTGTCCGTACCATTGCCATGGGTTCCTCCGACGGCCTGCGCCGCGGCATGAAGGTCAACAACACCGGCAACGCCATCTCCGTGCCGGTCGGTCAGGGCACCCTGGGCCGCATCATGGACGTGCTCGGCCGCCCGATCGACGAAGCCGGTCCGATCGACACCGCCGAGGCCCGCCCGATCCACGCTCCGGCGCCGAAATTCGACGAACTGTCATCCTCGGTCGATCTGCTGGAAACCGGCATCAAGGTCATCGATCTGATCTGCCCCTTTGCCAAGGGCGGCAAGGTCGGCCTGTTCGGCGGCGCCGGCGTCGGCAAGACCGTCAACATGATGGAACTCATCAACAACATCGCCAAGCAGCACTCCGGCCTGTCGGTATTCGCCGGCGTCGGCGAGCGCACCCGCGAGGGCAACGACTTCTACCATGAGATGAAGGACTCCAACGTCCTCGACAAGGTGGCGATGGTCTTTGGTCAGATGAACGAGCCGCCGGGCAACCGCCTGCGCGTCGCGCTGACCGGCCTGACCATGGCCGAGCGCTTCCGCGACGACGGCCGCGACATCCTGCTGTTCATCGACAACATCTATCGCTACACCCTGGCCGGCACCGAAGTTTCCGCGCTCTTGGGCCGCATGCCTTCCGCCGTCGGCTACCAGCCGACGCTGGCCGAGGAAATGGGCCGCCTGCAGGAACGTATCACCTCGACCAAGGTCGGCTCCATCACCTCGATCCAGGCCGTTTATGTGCCCGCCGACGACCTGACCGACCCGTCCCCCGCCACCACCTTCCTGCACCTCGACTCCACCGTCGTGTTGTCGCGCGACATCGCCGCGCTGGGCATTTACCCGGCCGTCGACCCGCTCGACTCCACCTCGCGCCAGCTCGACCCGCAGGTCGTCGGCGAGGAGCACTACCAGGTCACCCGCGCCGTGCAGCAGACCCTGCAACGCTACAAGGAACTGCGCGACATCATCGCCATTCTCGGCATGGACGAACTGTCGCCGGAAGACAAGCTGGCCGTGTCCCGCGCCCGCAAGATCCAGCGCTTCCTGTCGCAGCCCTTCCACGTTGCCGAAGTCTTTACCGGTTCGCCGGGCAAGTTCGTCTCCCTCAAGGACACGATCAAGGGCTTCCAGGGCATCTGCGCCGGCGAATACGATCACCTGCCGGAGCAGGCGTTCTACATGGTCGGCGGCATCGAGGAAGTCATCGAAAAGGCCAAGACGCTGCAATAAGCATAGGAGCCAGCCATGGTTATGACTGTTCATTGTGATGTCGTCAGCGCCGAGGAGTCGATCTTCTCCGGCGTGGTGGAAATGGCGGTGTTTCCCGGCGAAGCCGGGGAACTCGGCATCCTGCCCCGGCACACGCCCCTGCTGACGCGCATCAAACCCGGCACCATTCGCCTGAAGACGCCGGATCAAGGCGACTTCGAGTTGGTCTATGTCTCCGGCGGCATGCTGGAAGTGCAGCCGGACATGATTACGGTGCTTGCCGATACGGCAATCCGCGCCCGTGATCTGGATGAAGCCAAGGCGCTGGAAGCCAAGAAACGCGCCGAGGAGGCCCTTGCCAACCAGAAGGCCGGTATGGATTACGCCAAGGCGCAGGCCGAACTGGCGCAAGCCATCGCCCAGATTCAGGCCATTCAGCGTCTGCGCAAGCATATGCACTGAGCGCATTGCTCGGAAAACAAAAAGGGCAGCTACGGCTGCCTTTTTTTACAAACGGCTGAATCAATCGCCTTTGAACCCGTGCCCCGCCCCCTGACGGCTACAGATTTTCTCGCCGATGCGCCCAGCGTCGCCCAGGCGTTGATCGGCACCACGCTGCTGGTCGATGGCATCGGCGGCCTCATCGTCGAGACAGAAGCCTATGACCGCAGCGATCCGGCATCGCACAGTCATCGCGGCCAGACGCCGCGCAACGCCATCATGTTTGGCCCGCCGGGGCGAGCCTATGTGTACCTCAGCTATGGTATTCATTGGTGCCTGAATTTCGTCTGCCGCGAAACCGGACACGGCGCAGGAGTGCTGATTCGCAGCGTGCAGCCGCTACAGGGTCTGGAAATCATGCGCCGGCGTCGCGGCGTACAGGACGAGCGCCTGTTGTGCGCCGGCCCCGGTCGCGTCGGGCAGGCGCTCGCTATCGGCCCGGCGCACAATGGCCTCCCACTGAATGCACCGCCATTTGCCGTGCTTGCTCCTCCTGCCGATGCGCCCGTCGTGCAGATCGTCAGCGGCCCGCGCATCGGCATCAGCAAAGCCGTCGATTTACCCTGGCGCTTTGGCCTGGCTGGATCGCGCTATCTCAGTCGACGGTTTTGATGGCGTTGCAGGTGACTCCGTGCGCTGCGGAGTTTTCCTTGACATCCACCAACCAGCGCAACAACTGGACGTGCAGGCCCGCTTCCTCAAAGGCGCCCGAATCCTGCCCGGATGGCGAGTGTACTGCGACATGGGACGCATGGCGCTCAGAACGGCTTGGCGGGCCGAGCGGCATGCTTTCCGTGTTCATCCATCCACCTATCGAAATGCGGCGCCAGGTCGGGCGGCAAGGAAGCGCGAAAGTCATCGTCGAGCGGGTAGTGCGGCATGAATTGCCGTATTGTCTTGAGGAGCGCCAAGCCTTGATTTCGGTCTTTTGGCTTCTTCAGGGGATTTCGCTGGGGCTTTTCCGACATCCAGAGTTTGTGCAAGGCGAACCAGCGCGGGTCCGGCGCCACGATCCGGGCCGGCGTCTTGTCCCGGCCGCATACCACCTGATCGATCGGCTTGCCATGCAGCAGCCATTCTTGTTCCGGCATCGGGATTGGCGAAAAACCGATGGCGCTGGGCAGCGTCCCGACACGTGAAGGAGCGATGAGAAGCTCAACCTCATAAGCATCCTTGTTCCTGGCCTGAAAGCTTCGTTCGGTATTGACGGTATAGGTGCCATCGACGCTCTTGAGCAGCGCCAGCAGGCTCACCGGCGCCCTGGACGACAGCGCCAGCACCGTTTTCTTGTCGAAAGCCGCCCAGGCGAGATCGAAATCTTCGGTCGCATCCATGCCAAGGGCGAAGCGGGCCGAAGCCTCAAGCTCGTA
>WQUQ01000330.1 GCA_009782025.1 Desulfobulbus sp.
CGCTGGTAATCGTGCATCAGCGACCAGACCAGCGGCAGGGCCGCGCCGGCGGCGGCGGCCAGCCCGAACATGACCTTCCACGGCAGGCCGGCGAGGAAGATGACGAAGAAGCCGGCGGCCCCGATCAGGAGCGAGGTGCCGAGGTCGGGCTGCTTGAGGACGAAGCCGATGGGCAAGAGCAGGATGACGCTGGCGATGATGAAATGCCTGGCCTGGAGCGCCTCTTCATGTTTCTGGAAATACCAGGCGAGCATCAACGGCATGGCGATTTTCATGATCTCGGAGGGCTGGATGCGGACGATGCCCAGCGACAGCCAGCGCCTTGATCCGTTGACGACGACGCCGAACAGCGCCACGCCGAGCAGCAGCACGACACCGGTGACGTACAGCGGCACGGCGAAGCGCATCAGCGTCTGTGGCGGCGTGCGGGCGACCAGCAGCATGATGACGGTGGAGACCGCCATGTTGATCAACTGCTTGTCGAGCTTGTCGAAGCCATCGCTGGAGGTGGCCGAAAATACGGTCAGCAGGCCGACCGCCATCAAGGCCAGGACGATCATCAGGAGCGGCAGGTCGACATGCTCGGCGAAGCCCCGGAACAGGCGCTTAATCGTCGCTTTCATGCTCGTCCTCCAGCAGCGGGCCGTCGCTGGCGTCCTCCGGCGCCTCGGTTTCCGGGGCCGGGCCGCCGGCGCTCCGGCCGGTCAGGTAGTAGTCGAATACCTGGCGGACGATGGGCGCCGCCGACTGGGCGCCGAAGCCGCCGTTCTCGACCATCACCGCGACGACGATCTTCGGCTCATCCAGGGGCGCGAAAGCAATGAACCACGAGTGGTCGCGCAGGCGTTCGCGCACCTGGCCGGCCACATATTTGCCGCCCTTCATGCTGAACACCTGGGCGGTGCCGGTCTTGCCGCCAGCCTCGTAGGCAGCGCCGGCGAAAGCGCGAGCGCCGGTGCCTTCCTTGATGACGCCGGCCATGGCGCGTTTGATGAAGTCGACATGTTCTTTCTTGAGCGCGATCTGGCGGATCGGTTCGGCCTCGATGGTGCGCGTCTCGCCGCTGTTCGGGTTGCTGATGCTGCTGACCAGGTGCGGGCGGAAAACCGTGCCGTAATTGACGATGTTGGCCAGGGCGTGGGCCATGTGCAGCGTCGAATAGGCGTTGTAGCCCTGGCCGATGCCGACCGAGATGGTTTCGCCGGCATACCATTTCTGCTGTTCCTTTTTCTTGAAGCGCCCCTGCTTCCATTGCGGCGAGGGCAGAACGCCGGTGGCCTCGCCGGGAATGTCGATGCCGGTTTTCTGGCCCAGCCCGAGATCGCCCATGAAGCGGGCGATGAGGTCGATGCCCATGTCGTTGGCCAGGGTGTAGTAAAAGGTGTTGCAGGAGACGACGATGGATTTGTGCATATCGACCACGCCGTGCCCGCCGACCTTGTCGTCCATGAAGCGGCGGTTGCCGAAATTGTAGTAACCGGGATCGGCGATCGTCTGGCCCGGCGTGCGCTTGCCGTTGGTCAGCGCCGCCAGCGCCATCAGCGGCTTGAAGGTCGAGCCGGGCGGAAAGGTGCTGTAGATGGCGCGGTTGAGCATCGGTTTGTCGGGATTGTTGTTCAGGTCGTCCCAATCGTCGAAGCGGATGCCGTCGACGAACAGATTGGGATCGAAAGCCGGCGACGAAACCAGCGCCAGAACCGCGCCGGTGCGCGGATCAATCGCCGTCAGCGAACCGCGGCGGCCGCCGAAAGCCTCTTCGGCGACCCGTTGCAGCCGGCTGTCGAGCGTCAGCGTCAGGTTGTTGCCGGATACCGGCGGCGTCTGCGACAGCACGCGCACGGCCCGCCCGCCGGCATCGACCTCGACCTGTTCGTAGCCGGCGGTGCCGTGCAGTTCGTACTCGTAATAGGCTTCCAGGCCGACCTTGCCGATGTGGTCGGTGCCCCTGTAATTGGCTTCCTGGCCGCTTTCCTCGATGGCTTCCTTGTCCTTGGCGTTGATCCGGCTGATGTAGCCGATGGCGTGCGCGGCCAGCGTCCCTTCCGGGTACTGGCGGAACAGTCGGGCCTTGACCTCGACGCCGGGGAAACGGTAGCGGTTGGCGGCGAAGCGGGCCACTTCCTCGTCGGAGAGGCGGGTACGGATGGGAATCGACTCGAAAGTCTTCGATTCTTCGAGCAGGCGCTTGAAGCGGCGGCGGTCCTTCAACTGGATCTCGACGATCTCGGCGAGGCCGTCGATGGTTTCTTCCAGGCCGAGCGTTTTCGACGGCGTGATTTCCAGCGTGAAGGCCGAATAGTTGCGGGCCAGGATGACGCCGTGGCGGTCGACGATATTGCCGCGGTTGGGCATGATCGGCACCAGCGAGATGCGGTTGCTCTCGGCGCGCGTCTGGTAATAATCGTGCTGCACCACCTGGAGATAGAAAAAGCGGGCGAACAGCAGCAGAAAAGCGAGCAGAATGCCGCCGCTGGCCAGCAGCAGGCGATGGCGGAAGCGGTCGGACTCCTGCTCGGTGTGATAAAAATCGTTCATGGGGCAATCACGGCGGCCGCATCAAAGTGGCCGGTTCGCATCGCGTTCGACCGGCTGGTACTGCGGCAAGAGCAGCAGGAAAGTGCCGGGAAGCCACAGCAGGGCGGCGATGAAGGGGCCGATCAGATAGCCCCAGCCGGGAAAATCGCCGCCGGCGACCAGGCGCATCAGCAATTGCATCATTTGCGCGGCGAGCAGCAAGGGCAGGATTTGCAGCGCCTGTTCCGCCACCGGAAACCACAGGATGCGCCGCGCCTGCGAAGCCGCCAGGTAGGCCAGCAGCACATAGGCGAAGCCATGCTGGCCGAGTACGGCGCCGTCGGCGACATCCATCGCCAGGCCGAAGATGAAGGCCCAGCCCATGCCGACCCGGCGCGGTTCGCGGATGCTCCAGAAGCAGAGAACCAGCGCCACCCAGTCGGGAATGCCCGGCCACCAGGCGGTCGGCAGCAGATTGCCAAGCAGCGCCAGAAACAGGCTGGCGACGATGAACCAAGGGCGAACCGGCAGCAGGATGCGGGACGAGGTAAAGGTCGGCTGCATTATTTTTTGTGTCCGTGTTTTTTCGTGGCGCCCGTATCGTTATGCCGGCTGGGCGGTTCCGGCGGCGGCGGGGGTTGCTCCTGGCGCGGGTCGAGGATCATGACCTCGGCGAAATTCTCGACGCCGGCCAGCGGCACCGCCGTGATGCGGGCAAAGGCGAAGGCGCTGTCGCGCTTGACTTCGCTCACTTTGGCCACCGGAAAACCGGGCAGGAAAATGCCATCGAGGCCCGAGGTGACCAGCAGGTCGCCAACCTGCACGTCGGCATTGGCCGGGATGTAGCGCAGTTCGAGGTGGCCGTCGCCGAGGCCGAAAACGACCGAGCGCTGGCCGTTGCGCACGATCTGCACCGGCACCGCCTGATCCTTGTCGGTAATCAGGGTGATTTCCGCCGAGAAGGGAAAAACGCGCGTCACCTGGCCGACGACGCCGACTTCGTCGATGGCCGGCTGGCCGGCGACGATGCCCGCCTGCTGGCCCTTGTCGATGACGATGCGGCGGGAAAACGGATCGCGCGCCGTGTACATGATCTGCGCCACCTGGCCGCGCGCCTTTTCCCGCTCCTTGACGGCCAGCAGCCGGCGCAAACGCTCGTTCTCGGCCGCCAGATGGTCGAGGCGTTGCAGGTTCGGGGCCATCTGCAACTGGGCCTGCTGCAAGCGCGTATTGTCCTCGCGCATCTGCTGCAAGCCGCGCAGATAAACCCGCGCATGATCGACCAGACTGCCCGGCGTCTGCGCCGCGCGTTGCACCGGGTCGACGACCAGCGCCACGGTCTGGCGCAGCAAGTCGAGGCTCTTCATGCGCAGGTCGACGACGAACAGCGCCAGCGAAACGGCCAGATAGAACGTCAGCAGGGCCAGCGGCGCCGGTCCGCGTTTGAAAAACGGGGGCGGTGCGTGGTCGTCGATACCGGCCATCGCGTTAAAAACTTCAGTCCGAGGCGAAAATGCTGCCCAGCTTGTCCATCTTTTCCAGCGCCATGCCGCAGCCGCGGGCGACGCAGGTCAGCGGCTCGTCGGCGACGATCACCGGCAGGCCGGTTTCTTCCATCAGCAGCCGGTCGAGATCGCGCAGCAGGGCGCCGCCGCCGGTCAGCACCATGCCTTTTTCGGCGATGTCGGCGCCCAGTTCCGGCGGCGTTTTTTCCAGCGCCGACTTCACCGCCGAGACGATCTGGTTGAGCGGATCGGTCAGGGCTTCGAGAATTTCGTTGGAGGAAATGGTGAATTTACGCGGAATGCCCTCGGCCTTGTTGATGCCGGAAACTTCCATCTCCATGACTTCCGCGCCGGGAAAGGCGGAGCCGATGCTCTTCTTGACGTTCTCGGCGGTGTTCTCGCCGATCATCATGCCGTAGTTGCGGCTGATGTAATTGCTGATGGCTTCATCGAGCTTGTCGCCGCCAACGCGCACCGAGCCGGCATAGACCATGCCGCCGAGCGAAATGACGCCGACTTCGGTGGTGCCGCCGCCAATATCGACGACCATCGAGCCGGTCGCATCCGACACCGGCAGGCCGGCGCCGATGGCGGCCGCCATCGGCTCCTCGATCAGATACACCTGGCTGGCCCCGGCGCCGATGGCCGATTCGCGGATGGCGCGGCGCTCGACCTGGGTCGAGCCGGAAGGCACGCAGATGATGATGCGCGGACTGGGCGAGAACAGCCTGGAATCGTGCGCCTTCTTGATGAACTGCTTCAACATCTGCTCGGTGACGGTGAAGTCGGCGATCACGCCATCCTTCATCGGGCGGATGACGGTGATGCTGCCGGGCGCCTTGCCCAACATTTCCTTGGCTTCCTTGCCGACGGCGCGGATGGATTTCTTGGCGTTGGGGCCGCCTTCAAGACTGATGGCGACCACGGACGGCTCATCGAGCACGATCGAGCGGCCGCGCACGTAAATCAGCGTATTGGCCGTACCCAGATCGATGGCGAGGTCGTTGGAAAAATACTTGGAAAGGAATCCGAACATCGGTTGTGCTCCGCCTGCTGTACGCCGCCCCGTATCCCGGATTGGGGGTGCGACGGATAAAGCTTCTATGATACCTTACAAAGCTTTCGTTTTCAGACTTTGTGCGCTGCAATAGTCTATCCAACCCATGTCGCTCACATTAGAACAAGTTCAGCGGATCGCCCTCCTGGCCCGCATCGAGATCAGCGAAGCCGAGGCCGCAAGCACGCAAGGCCACCTCAACGGAATTTTTGCCCTGATCGAACGGATGCAGGCGGTCGATACCCGGGGCGTCGAGCCGATGGCTCACGCTCAGGATCTCGGCCAGCGCCTGCGCGCCGACGCCGTCAGCGAAACCGACCGCCGCGCGGCCTTCCAGGCCGTCGCGCCGGAAACCGAGGCCGGCCTCTACCTGGTGCCGAAGGTGATCGAATGATAACCAAAAGCCTCAAACAGCTCGGTCAGGCGCTCGCCGCCAAGGAAATCTCCAGCGTCGAACTGACGACGCTGTTCCTCGATCGCATCGAGCGTCTGAATCCCGAAATCAATGCCTTCATCACCGTCGACCGTGACCAGTCGCTGGCCGAGGCGCGCGCCGCTGACGCCCGTCTCGCCGCCGGCACGGCCGGGCCGCTGACCGGCATCCCGATCGCCCAGAAAGACATCTTCTGCGCCGAGGGCTGGACCACCACCTGCGGCTCGAAAATGCTCGCCAATTTCGTCTCGCCCTACGACGCCACGGTGATCGCCAGGCTGCACGGCGAGGCCGGCATGGTGTCGCTGGGCAAGACCAATATGGACGAATTCGCCATGGGGTCGTCCAACGAAACCTCGTATTTCGGCCCGGTGAAAAATCCCTGGGATCGCACCCGCGTGCCCGGCGGCTCGTCGGGCGGATCGGCCGCGGCGGTGGCCGCCCGCCTGGCCCCGGCGGCGACCGGCACCGACACCGGCGGCTCGATCCGCCAGCCGGCGGCGCTGTGCAACCTGACCGGCTTGAAGCCGACCTACGGCGTGGTGTCACGCTACGGCATGATCGCCTTCGCCTCCTCGCTCGACCAGGGCGGGCCGATGGCCGCCTCGGCCGAGGATTGCGCGCTGCTGCTCAACGCCATGAGCGGTTTCGATGAACGCGATTCGACCTCTCTTGACCGCCCGGCCGAGGATTACGCCCGCGATCTGGAACAGCCGCTGGCCGGTCTGCGCATCGGTTTGCCCAGGGAGTTCTTCGGCGACGGCTGCGATCCGGCGGTGATGGCCGCCGTCCAGGCGGCGCTCGACGAATACCGCAAACTCGGCGCGACCACCGTTGAGGTTTCGCTGCCCAATTCTCACCTGTCGGTACCGGCCTATTACGTCATCGCCCCGGCCGAGGCCAGCTCCAACCTGTCGCGCTTCGACGGCGTGCGCTACGGCTATCGCGCGCCGGACTACGACAGCCTCGACGACATGTACATGAAAACCCGCGCCCAGGGCTTTGGGGCCGAGGTCAAGCGGCGCATCCTGATCGGCGCCTATGTGCTGTCGCACGGCTATTACGACGCCTACTACCTGCAAGCGCAGCGCATCCGCCGGCTGATCGCCGAGGATTTCGTCACGGCTTTCAAATCCTGCGACATCATCATGGGGCCGACCTCGCCGTCGCCCGCCTTCAAGCTCGGCGAACGGGCGGCCGACCCGGTGCAGATGTATCTCTCCGACATCTACACCATCGCCGTCAACCTCGCCGGCCTGCCGGGCATGTCGATCCCCTGCGGCTTCGCCGCTGGCCTGCCGGTCGGCCTGCAACTGATCGGCGATTACTTCGCCGAGGCCCGGCTGCTCAATGCCGCGCATCGCTTTCAGCAGGCGACGGATTGGCATCAACAAACGCCAATACCAATCTAGTCATGGTCAATATTGATGTGCGGGAAGGAGACTGCCGGGATGTTTTGAGGACATACCCGGATCAGATATTTGATTTGATTGTCACATCTCCTCCTTATGCTGATCGTCGGAAACATACCTATGGTGGAGTTTCCCCGGATGGATATGTTGACTGGTTTCTAGAGCGATCCGAACAATTTCATCGTGTTCTGAAAAATACAGGCTCCTTCGTCCTCAATATCAAAGAAAAAGCAGAAAATGGCGAACGGCATACCTATGTTCTGGAATTGATTATTGCCTTGCGCAAACAAGGCTGGCTATGGACCGAAGAATATATTTGGCATAAAAAAAATTGCTATCCGGGTAAATGGCCAAACAGATTTCGTGATGCGTGGGAGCGTTGTTTGCATTTTACGAAATCCCGCAAATTCAAAATGAATCAGGAAGCGGTGATGGTGCCAATGGGTGATTGGGCCAACGCACGCCTGAAATCCTTGGGTAAAAATGACGTGGTTCGCTTCGATTCGCAAGTCGGGAGCGGATTTGGCAAGAACATTGCCAATTGGGCAGAAAGAAGCATGGCCTATCCGACCAATGTCTTGCATTTGGCGACTGAGTGCAGCAACAAAAATCATAGTGCGGCTTTTCCGCAAGCCTTGCCGGAATGGTTTATTCGCCTCCTCACGGATGAAGGCGATTGTGTGCTTGATCCATTCGTTGGCTCCGGTACGACCTTGCAAGCGGCACAAAACTTGGGGCGCAATGCCTTGGGAATTGATACCTTGGTTGAATATTGTGAAATGACTCGCGCGGCCGTCAATGAAGCGCAGTACAAGCTATTACAGGAGCGAAAGCCTTATGTCGTCACCAACAAGAAAACAACTGGCAGCATTCATCGAAAAAAACATTCCGGCGTTTCATCAAAAACGGCTGACAAAGTTGGACGAGTTAAAACTTGAAAGTGTTTTGGCCCGCAAAAACCCTTACCTTTTCAAGGCCAAGCATGTTGAAAGCGCAGGAGTGCTGGTAAAGCAGTTGCTTGATGCCCATCTGTCATCCCAGGAAGAAACCATTTTCGGAGAATTTCTTGAATCGTTGGCGATCTTTGTTTGCGAAAAAACATTTGGTGGCCAGAAATCTGCAACAGAGGGCATAGACCTCGATTTCAACCGTGACGGCAAGCGTTATATTGTTTCGATCAAATCCGGCCCTAATTGGGGCAATTCGAGCCAGATCAAAAAAATGCGAGATTATTTTCGCCAAGCGAGAAAAATTGTCGGAACGCAACAGCATCTGATTGCAGTGAATGGATGCTGCTACGGGCGCGATAATAACCCAGACAAAGGCGATTACCTAAAGCTATGTGGCCAAAGCTTCTGGGAATTGATTTCAGGAGACAGGTTGATGTATCAGGAAATCATCGAGCCGCTTGGCCACAAAGCAAAGGAGCGAAACGACATTTTCTTCACAGAGTACAGCAAGGTCGAGAATTTATTTACCGCTCAATTCATCAAGAACTATTGTCTGGAAGATGGCGCGATCGATTGGCAACGCATCGTTGCGTTTAATTCCGCAACGGAAAAACCGAACAAGGTTGGAAAAGCAAAATGAATTGGGAAGTCGTCATCGGCATCGAAACGCACGCGCAACTGGCGACCGTTTCCAAAATATTTTCCGGCGCAGCCACGGCCTTTGGCGCTGAACCGAACACTC
>WQUQ01000331.1 GCA_009782025.1 Desulfobulbus sp.
CTCGCGGCGCGCTCATTGAGCATCAGCAACAGCCCGTGGCTGGACGCCGCCGCCTTCGCCCGCATCGTCCAAGTGCTGGAGCAAACGGCGTGCTGACCCGCGCCGAACCCGAGGCGCTGCTCGACTATTTTCAGCGCCACCCGCCAGAAGGCTTCGCGCCCTTCGTTTGCGCCACCGGCATGCCCGGTTTCTGGACGGATTTCGACCTGCTGACCACGGCCGATATTGAGACGCTCGCGCTGATACAAAAAATCCCCGGCCAGCGGCACATGCGCCGCTGGCTGCGATGGCGCACCTGCTTCATGGGCAGCACCGTCAGCGAATTCTGCCCGCTGCCGGACGCGCCCGCCGCCGCGCTCGTCGACGGCATGTTCGCCGTCTGGCAGCGAAAAAGCGCGCTGCTGCTGGTCAAGGACATTCCCCGCAACGCCCCCTTTCTGCCCGCCGCCGCCAACCGCCTGGCCGATCAACTCGTCGACGCCTGCCTGGCCCAGGGCTTTTTCATGGTCGACGGGCAGGCGCTGGCCTGGCTGCCCATCGACTTCGCCGATGAGGACGAGTACCTGTCGAGACTTTCCGCCAGCCGCCGCCGCGACATCCGGCGCAAGCTGCGCAGCCGCGACCAATTGCGCGTCGACATCATCGCCACCGGCGACCCGCGCTTTGCCGACCCCGCCTTCACGGCCCAACTCTACGCACAATATCTCGAAGTCTATGAACAGAGCGCGATTCACTTCGACCGCCTGCCCGCGGCATATTTCCGGGCGGCGCTCAACGACGCCGCCCTCGCCGGGCGCGTCTTTCTGTACTACCGGGACGACGCGCTGATCGGCCACAACCTCTGTTTCATCCACGACGGCATGCTCGTCGACAAGACCATCGGCTTTCATTACCCGGCGGCGCGCCAATGCAATCTGTATTTCGTCAGTTGGATGGAAAATCTCGCCTTCGCCCGCCGTGAGGGCCTGCGCGGCTACATCGCCGGCTGGACCGACCCCGCCGTCAAGGCCGCGCTGGGCGCGCGCTTCACCCCGACGCGCCATGCCGTCTATGCGCGCAACCCCCTGCTGCGCGCGCTGCTGCGCCGCATCGCCGGGCGTTTCGAGCCGGATAGCCAGTGGTTCGAGGCGTGATGAACGGCCATCCTCCCCCCCTCGCGCTCGATCTGGACGGCTCGCTGCGCGGCATGGCCCGTCCCGGCCTCATGCGCATCGACCTCGCCGGCTGGCAGGAGCGCATCCGCTTCGGCTGTATGGGGCGCGACTGGCGGGCCTTCGCGGCGCATCTCGACGCCCTGATGCCCGCCGTCCACGGCCCCGTGCTGACGGGCAGCGGCGATTTTCATCACCTCAGCGCCCTGCTGATCGGGCGGCAGCGACAACATGCGGGCCTGCACGTGCTCGTCTGCGACAACCACCCGGACAACATGCGCTTTCCCTTCGGCATCCACTGCGGCTCGTGGGTCGCGCACGCCGCCCGCCTGCCGCATGTCGAGCGCATCGACGTGATCGGCATCTGCTCGCCCGACGTCAGCGTCGCCCACGCCTGGGAAAACCATCTGCGGCCGCTGTGGCGCGGCCGCCTGCGCTACTGGACCATCGGCGCGGGGCTTGGCTGGCTGCGCGCCCTCGGCCTCTCTGACGCCGCCCGCCATTTCGCTGATGCGGCGAGCCTCGTCGATGCGCTGCGCCGCGAGCTTGCCGGCGGCCAAGCGCCGCTGTATCTGTCCATCGACAAGGACGTTCTGAGCGAGAGCGTGGCGCGCACCAACTGGGATCAGGGGCGTCTGCTGCTCGCCGACCTGCTCGCCATCATCGAGGCCGCCGCGCCGCGCCTCATCGGCAGCGACATCACCGGCGAAGTCTCCATTCACCATTACCGCACCCGCTGGAAACGCTGGCTCAGCGCCCTGGACGGCCAGCCCGCGATCGACCCGGACGAACTGAAGCGCTGGCAGCGCCAGCAGATCGAGGTCAATCAGGCCTTGCTGGATGCGCTTGGAACATTTTCCGGTGATTCCATTTTTCAATCAGCCGAGGATGCGAAGGCGAAGCACAGACAGTACGGCTGTACGGCAAACGAAACCGACAAAGTCATCGGTTGATTTGACAATGGAATTATTGTAATTTTGATTCATTTGCTGACATGCAGAAGCGTAATCGTTTGGGAGCAGGTTGGCGGTGAGCCGCAGGCGAACCCCAACATCGGCTGCCCTGTGGTCTTCTGCTCGTTGGGGTTCGCTTCGCTCACCACCAATCTACAAGCTGGATCGTGCGCGTCGAAGGCAATCGCGGCCCAGCCACGGCGCGGCGCGAACTGCGCAAGCTCACCACCGATTCGCCGCGCTGCATTACGGTGTTGCCGAACTGATTCCGGTTTCAATCTGAAAGGGGGATGAGCATGGAGCCTTTTTCGTTCCTGCTCCAAGGCGGTGACCGCCGCTCCATCGGACGATCCGATGAAGCCGTTGAAAGCGTTCGGCGTGCGCCGCAGCGGTTTGATGAATTGTGGGCTTGCTTGGCGCATGAGGACCCCGTGGTCCGCATGCGTGCCGCCGATGCGGTGGAGAAAATTACCCGGTTCGACGCGGCCGTTCTCGCTTCCCGCAAGCCAGCCTTGCTCTCCAACGTCTTCGACGACGGCACGCCGGAGGTGCGCTGGCATCTCATCGCCATGTTGCGGCGCTTGCCGCTCGATGCCGCCGAGCTTGCGAGCATCCTCAAGCGCCTTGATCGTCTCTTGCGTGAGGATGAAAGTCGGATCGTGAAAACGGCCGCGCTGCAAACCGCATTCGAGCTTCGGCAGCAATCGCCCGGTGCGCAAAAGACCTTTGCGGCCATGCTGGCCTTCGCCTTGCAATCGCCGTGGCCGTCCGTGCGGGCGCGGGCGCGCAAGCTGGCGGGGTAGGTGGGGTTGCCGCTGCCGTGAAGCCTCATCGCGACGCTTGACCCCCCGCCCGAATGTCACACGGTTGTCACAGTGCCCGCATAAAGTTCGCGCATCGTTGAAACAACTCTTGGAAATCGACACGATGAAACGCACTCTGATCAAACTCATGCTCGGCGGC
>WQUQ01000332.1 GCA_009782025.1 Desulfobulbus sp.
GCCGATTTGCCCGGTTTGCATGGGCTGGCCAGTTTCTACGGTTTCGGTTTCGTCGGGCGGCGTACCGCCAGCGGCGAGCGCTTCGATCCCTACCGTTTTGCCGCCGCCAGCAATCGTTTTCCCCTCGGTTCCCTGGTTGCCGTGTTGCGCCCCGACACCGGCCGCTGCGTCGCGGTCAGGATCAACGACCGCATGCACGCCAGGCACCGGCGGCGGGTCATCGACGTGACCCGCGGCGTCGCCGAGCGCCTCGGCATGCTCCGCGCCGGCGTTGTCGTGGTCCGTGTGATCGGCTTGCCGGCCGACTGGGCGGGTACCGACGAGGCCGACTGCCGGGCCGCCTTCGCCATCGAGCCGGACTGCGCCGATTGCCAGGCCGAAGAACCGCAGACCGATTCAATGGGGGTTGGAGAAGGCCGGTAAGCGGCCCACAAACACAGGGGTTGCAGTTCTATTTATTTGTGGATACATTTAAAAAGATGAAGCGGATGACCGTCATCGAAACCGCGATGTTTGAGCGTTACGCCGCCTCGGTATGGGGTGATGATGAACGCATGGCGTTCATCGACTTCATCTCGGCGAACCCGGAAGCGGGCGACGTGATTCCCGGCGCAGCCCCGCTGCGCAAGGTACGCTGGACACGTCCCGGCACGGGCAAGCGTGGCGGCGTTCGGGTGATTTATTTCGTGACACACGCCGATGGTACGGTGAGTCTGCTGATTCTGTACCCGAAATCGAAAACCGAAACTTTGTCCAAAGCCTTTCTTGCTGAACTACGCAAACTGCTGGAGTAGCCCATGTCCAAGAAATCCGAATTGTCTCAATTTGAGCGCGATCTGCTGGAATCCGTCCGACAGGCAAAAAGCGGCGAGTACGCTTCCGTACATACACCGGAGCAGATCGAAACTCGCCGCCGTGGCCGTCCCGTCGGTAGCACCAAGGCCAACGCCAAAGTGTCGATCAATCTGCGCATCGACCCGGATGTGCTGGCCGCCTTGAAGGCGACCGGGCGCGGCTGGCAAACGCGCATGAACGATGTGCTTAAAGAGTGGCTCAAGGCGCATTCTCCGGCGTAGTTGCTTGCCATGCCCGGTCAATTTGAAGAAAGAAACCCCTCGACGCGCCGGCTGACGGCATCTGTCAGATCGTCGGCCAGGCAATCAAAAATCTCGGCCGTGAAGGAATTGCCGAGCCAGGTGATTTGCCGCTTGGCGAGCTGGCGGGTGGCGTAGATGCCGCGTTCGCGCATTTCGGGGTAGGACATCCGGCCTTCCTGTGCTTCCCACATCTGACGGTAGCCGACGCAGCGCATCGACGGCAGGTCGGGAGTCAGGGCGTATTTTTCCCGCAAGCGGCGCAGTTCGTCGTCGAGGCCGGCCAGCAGCATGGCGTCGAAGCGGCGGGCGATGCGCGCATGCAGCGCGGCGCGCTCGGAGGGCAGCAGGGCGAGGCTGAGGAATGCGTAGGGCGGCGGCTGGCGCGGGCTGGCGGCGAGGAGTTCCGACATCGACCGGCCGCTGAGGTGGCAGATTTCCAGCGCTCGTTGCAGGCGCTGGCTGTCGGTGGGATGCAGCCGCGCCGCCGTGGCCGGGTCGAGCGCGGCAAGGCGGGCGTGCATGGCCGGCCAGCCGAGGCGGGCCGCCTCGGCGTCGATTTCAGCGCGCAACGCGCAATCGGCTGGCGGCAGTTCGGCCAGGCCATGCAGCAGGGCGCGAAAATAGAGCATGGTGCCGCCGACCAGCAGCGGAATTTTGCCGGCCGCCGTGATTTCCGCCAGCGCCGCCAGCGCGTCGGCGCAAAAGCGCGCCGCCGAGTAGCTTTCCTCCGGGCTGATCAGGTCGATCAGCCGGTGCGGAATGCGGGCCAGGGTGGCGCGATCCGGCTTGGCGGCGCCGATGTCCATGTCGCGGAACACCTGCGCCGAATCGACGCTGACCAGTTCGACCGGCAAACGCTCGGCCAGCGCCAGGGCGACGGCGGTCTTGCCCGAGGCGGTCGGCCCCATCAACAGGATGGCGGGGGGCAGCGGGAAATTCGGACGCAGCGCGGACACAGCGGAGGACATGGCGGCGGATGTCATGGAGTCGGCAATCCAATAGAGGGTATTGCTCCCCCCATCCCAACCTTCCCCCGCAGGCGGGGGAAGGGGCTTTGTTCCCTCCCCTGCTTGCGGGGGAGGGCTGGGGTGGGGGCCAACGGTGCAGGAAAGAGCATGAAAATTTGATTGCCGGGTTAGCTGCTCGTCCTATTCACCCGGCCATTAAAGTTTGTCAATGCGCGCTCCGTCGCGGAATCCAAAACCCGCATGGATGCTGCGACTACGCGCAGCATGACGAGTGAGGATAGTCAATATTTAATAGCCGGTTCTATAGCGCTGCACTGTAATCACAAAGGCATAGCTGGCGCTGCCGCTGCGGAAAAACTACTTTCCGAGCAGCCCCTTGAATGCATCCTTCGCTTTATCCGCCGCCGCGCCGACCTTGTCGGCCGCTGCTTTGGTCGCCGCCTTGATGATCTGCGCATTCAGTTCGGCGACGATGGCCCTGGCCAGACCGGAGGAATCGACGCCGCCGGTTTTCTTGCCGATGTCGTGCAGTTCGATCGTCGGCAGATCGATGTCGCTGATGTCCATCAGGCCGCTGTAACTGACCTTGGCGTTACGGATGACGAGGGAGTCGATGATCATTTTTTTCTGCTCGCCGCTTTTTTCGTCGCCGCCCTTATTCTTGCCGGAGACGCCAAGATATTGCTCGACGTTGCGCTGGATGGCGTCGAAATTGGCGATGCCTTTGTCGTTCTTTTCATAAATGATGCTGGGGCCGTCCAGTTCGATCTTGCGGATCAGGATCACGTCTTTGGTCAGGCTCGATGGCTCGATGGAAAGCGCAATCCGGTCCGCCTTCAGCGCGTAGTCGGTTTTGAAGCCCTGGGGATTGCCGATTTTCAGGCCGCTGATCGAGCCTTCGCCATCCGTCGCGGAAATGACGACAGCGCCGACGCTGACCTCGGCCTGGGTCATCTTCGGGCCGAATTGCTCGATGGCGACTTTCACCAGATGGCCGAGCGGATTGCCGGTCAGAAAGAAGACGACCGCGCCGACGATGGCCAGCGCGACGATGAGAAGCAAGCCTTTTTTCATGTCTCTACTCCTATAGAACCGGCTATTAAATATTGACTATCCTCACTCGTCATGCTGCGCGTAGTCGCAGCATCCATGCAGGTTTTGGATTCCGCGACTTCGCGCGGAATGACAAACTTTAATGGCCGGGTGAATAGTGGTGCAATGAATCATTTTACTGCCCGCGCAGAAACAATTTATCGAGTTGCGCCAGCGATAGTTCGCTCCAGGTCGGGCGGCCGTGGTTGCATTGGCCGGCGCGCTCGGTTGCTTCCATCTGGCGCAGCAGCGCGTTCATTTCCGGCAGCGTCAGTGGGCGGCGGGCGCGCACCGCGCCGTGGCAGGCCATGGTCGCCAGCAGTTCATCGCGGCGGGCGGTGGGCAATCGGCTCAGGCCGTGTTCGCGCAGTTCGTCGAGTAGCGCACGCGCCAGCGCCGCCGGGTCGCCGCCCTGGAGTAGCGCCGGCACGCCGCGCACGGCGAGTTGGTTGGGGCCGAGCGGGGTGATCTGAAAGCCGAGTTCGGCCAGCGTTGCGGCATGTTCCTCGGCCGCCGCGATGGTGAGCGGATCGGCGGCGAATAGGGCGGGGATCAGCAAGGTCTGGGTGGCGACCTGGCGGCTGTCGCAGGCCGCCTTCAGCTTTTCGTAGAGGATGCGCTCGTGCGCCGCGTGCATGTCGACCAGCACCAGGCCGCGCGCGTTCTGGGCCAGGATGTAGATGCCGTGCAACTGCGCCAGCGCGTAGCCGAGGGGCGGGGCGTCGTTGCCGGCGCTCTGGAATGGCGGCGTTTCGCCGGCAGCCGGGCCATGCGCCGCCTGGGCGAAGGCGAGATAAGCGGCGGCCGCCGGTTCGGCGATGCCGAGCGCGCTTTGCTGGCGCGGCAACGGATAAGCGCCGGCATTGGGCGCGGCCCCGGTGCGTGACGGCGTCGCCGGGGCCGCGACAGCGTGGTCGACCGGCCCGGCCAGCGCCCGCTGCACGGCGTGAAACACGAACTGATGCACGGCCCTGGAGTCGCGGAAGCGGACTTCGGTCTTGGCCGGGTGGACGTTGACGTCGACCAGCGCCGGGTCAATCTCGACGAACAGGCACACCGCCGGCTGGCGGCTGCCGTGCAGCACGTCGCGGTAGGCTTCGCGCAGGGCGTGGGCGATCACCTTGTCGCGCACGAAACGGCCATTGACGAAAACACTCTGACCATCGCGGGCGTTGTCGGCGCGGGTCGGGTCGATGACGAAGCCGGTCATGCGAAGCGGCCCGGCGGCGGCGTCGACGGCGCGGGCGGCTGTGATGAAATCCTCGCCGAGCACGTCGGCGATGCGCCGGTCGCGGTTGGCCGGGGCGAGTTGGAACAGGCTGCGGCCGTTGTGCGTCAGGCTGAAGGCAACGTCCGGGCGGGTCAGCGCCAGGCGTTTGACGGCATCGGCGCAGTGGGCGAATTCGGTGCCCTCGGCCTTGAGGAACTTGCGCCGGGCCGGGGTGTTGAAATACAGGTCGCGCATTTCGACCACGGTGCCGGCCATCAGCGCCGCCGGTTCCGGTTTGGCCTCGCTGTTGGGCGCCAAATCGCCGCGCAGTTTCCAGGCATGATCGGCCCCGCGTTCGCGACTGCTCAGCGTCAGCCGCGCCACCGCGGCTACCGAGGCCAGCGCTTCGCCGCGAAAGCCGAGGGTGCCGACCCGTTCGAGGTCGTCGAGGCTGGCGATTTTGGAGGTGGCGTGGCGGGTCAGGGCCAGCGCCAGTTGCTCCCTGGCAATGCCGCAGCCGTCGTCGATGACGCGGATCAGCTTGACGCCGCCTTCCTCCAGATGCACCTGAATGGCCCGGCTGCCGGCGTCGAGGCTGTTTTCCAGCAATTCCTTCAAGACCGAGGCCGGTCTTTCGACCACCTCGCCGGCGGCAATCTGGCTGATGAGGAGGTCATGGAGGCGGGCGATGGTCGGCATGCGCCGGATTATAATGCGGCCTCGTTCAACACCCCGGTCAGCGCATGGAACTCCTCAGCCAGTTCATCGACATCGTTCTCCACCTCGACGTGCACCTGGCCTTGCTGGTGCAACAGTACGGGCTGTGGATCTACGCCATCCTGTTCGTCATCATCTTTGCCGAGACCGGCTTCGTCGTCACGCCCTTTCTGCCCGGCGATTCGCTGCTCTTTGTCGCCGGCGCGCTGGCGGCGCTGGGCGAGGGCGGCATGCACATCGCCACGCTGATGCTCGTCCTGCTGGCGGCGGCGGTACTCGGCAACACGCTCAACTATCACATCGGCCGTTTTCTCGGGCCGAAGGTTTTTCACTGGGAAAGCTCGCGCTTTTTCAACAAGGAGGCGCTGGTCAAAACCCATGCCTTCTACGAAAAACATGGCGGCAAGACGCTGGTGATTTCGCGCTTTCTGCCCCTGTTCCGCACCTTTGCGCCCTTTGTTGCCGGCATCGGGGCGATGCCGCGCGGCCGCTTCCAGATCTACAACCTGATCGGGGCCGTCGCCTGGGTCGTCGCGCTGTGCCTGGCCGGCTACTGGCTGGGCAACCAGCCCTGGGTCAAGGCCAATCTGTCGCTGATTATCGTCGGCATCATCATCGTCTCGCTGCTGCCGGTCGGCATCGGCTATCTGAAAAGCCGGCGCGCCTGATGCGCGGTCTCTTCCTGCCCGTCTTCCTGCGCGTCTTCCTGCTTCTCCTGCTGCTGGCCGGTTGCGCCACCGAGATGGACAGCCGCGGGCGAACCGAGACCCGGGTCGACGTCAAATACCTGGCCAAGACCGAGATCGACCGCGTTGCCGACGCCAACCGCCACGAAGTCGTCGACGGCCTGCTGCTGATTGCCGACAAGCTGTACAAGCGCAATCCCAGGGAATGGAAGAAGAGCGGCCAGGCCAGCCGCGAGGCGGCGGTCGACCGCCTGCGTCACCGCGAGACGGGTTCCTGGCCGGAACTGGAGGGCCGCCGCGAGGGCCAGGCGGCGGCGCTGGCCTTTAGCGAAACCTATGCCGGCGACCGCGTCGCGGCCCTGATCTACGGCTTGCTGACCATGGTCGATGCCGCCTTCGAGAACAAAGAGGAGTTTTATCTGTTCGACCAGCTGGACGAGATCAAGCTGTACAACAGCGCCCGCAATATGGAAGTCGCCATCTGGAAGCTCTCCAACGACCGGCAGGCCGGCGGCGAGTTGTTCCTGCTTTCCAATGAACTCGATCCGGCCAAACGCAACCTGTCCTTCGAGCGCGAATTCGGCCGCCTGACCGGCCTGCTCGATTTCATGGCCAAAATCGTCGCCGACCGCAATGGCCGCACCCTGTCGCGGGTGACCCAATCGGTGGTCGGCGGCGTCTTTTTACCGGTGAGTTTTTTGAAATGAAACGAATCGTCATCCTGATTTCCGGTCGCGGCAGCAATATGGAGAGCCTGATCGCCGCCCGCGCCGCCGGCAAGCTGCCGGTCAACATCGCCGCCGTCATCAGCAACCGCCCCGACGCGCGCGGCCTGGAAACGGCGGCGATGGCCGGCATCGCCAGCGAAGCGCTCGACCACAAAACCTTCGCCGGCCGCGACGCCTTCGACGCCGCGCTGGCCGAGCGCATCGACCGGCATGCCCCGGATCTGGTCGTGCTGGCCGGCTTCATGCGCATCCTCGGCGAAGATTTCGTCCGCCATTACGAGGGCCGGCTGCTCAACATCCACCCCTCGCTGCTGCCCGCCTTCCCCGGCCTGCACACGCACCAGCGGGCGCTCGACGAGGGCGTGCGCGTGCATGGCTGCACCGTGCATTTCGTCACCCCGGCGCTCGACCACGGCCCGATCGTCATCCAGGCTGCCGTGCCGGTGCTCGACGGCGACAGCGAAGAAACCCTGGCCGCTCGCGTGCTGGCCCAGGAACATGTCATTTATCCGCAAGCCGTGCGCTGGTTTGCCGAAGGCCGCCTGCAACTGCTCGATGGCCGCGTGCGCGTGGCCGGCGCGACTGGCGGCGCGGCGACGCTGATTGCGCCCCGGGTTGACTGAACGGGCGATGCGGGGCGTCCTGCTCGTCGCCCTGATTGGATCGTTGCTGATCCATCTCCTGGCGCTGTTCGGAATCCATTTTGCATGGCGCGGCAACGAACCGGAGCCGGTCGTTTTGCAGGCCGAATTGCGCCCGCCCCCGCCGCCTCCGGCTGCCGCACCGCCGCCGCTTCCTCCCGCACCACGGCGTAACCCCAAACCGCCGCCCAAGCCGCAGCCAGCGCCAGTCGCCATCACCACCCCGGCAACCGAGACCGAGCCGCCGCCCCCCGACGAAACAGCGGGGCCGGATTCGGAAACCGAGGCGCCTGCCGACGCCAGCGCCGACAATGTTCCGCCCGAGCCGGAAGCGCCGCCGCCCGCGCTGGCGATTCCGGCCAGCGGCAGCATCCATTTCGCCATCATCAAGGAATCGCTGGGGTTTCAGGTCGGCCGCGCCGAATATCAGTGGCAATTCGTCGATAACGGCAGCTACCTGCTGCGCGGCGTCAGCGAAACCAGCGGGCTGGTTGGCTTTTTCCGGCCCGTGCGACTGGAACTGGAGAGCCGTGGCCGGCTGGTGGCCGGCGGTCTGCGCCCGGAAACCTTCCGTAGCCGCCGCGCTGGCAAGGACGAGGAGGGCGCCGATTTCGACTGGGCCGCCGGTCAATTGCACCTGCTGCGCGACGGCAGTGAGCACCCGCTGACATCCGGTGCCCAGGACATCCTGTCGCTCAATTACCAACTCGCCTATATCGGCGAACTGACCGCAGGCGCGGGCCTGGATGTCGCCACCGCCCGCCAATATGGCTGGCAGCAGATCGACGCGCTGGGCGAAGAAGACATCGAGGTGCCGGCGGGCCGCTTCCGCACCCTGCACCTGCGAGCGATGAGCGACAGCGTCACGGAAGTCTGGATTGCGCTCGATCATGGCCGCGTGCCGGTCAAAATCCGCTTTACCGACAAGAATGGCGACAGCTTCGTGCAAGTCGCCACGGATTTGGGGTTTTGAGCAACGAGTCAGGCTTTCTTCAAGGGCCAGCCCTCGCGCCTTATGGCCCAGGTCACGCGCACCGCGCACCACGCACCACAAATCGGGGAAGCATAATTCCATTACCCGAAAATCGCGCGAGTTGCGCGTAATTCCATTTCTCGTTCGTAACGACAACAAACCGCCGAGAATCGTCATTCTGCGCGGAGCGAAGCGTAGTCGCAGAATCCACTTGCCGCACGGATTCCGCGACTACGCGCGGAATGACAAGATTGTATCGCCCGGCACGTTAATATTTACCGTTTGAAATAGAAGTGGAATAACAAGGTGTTGCGCACGATGCGTCTGGATGCCGGGTTGACGCCAGGGCGATTGCATTTATTCATCATGAACTGGTTTGATGCCCAAGAAGCTCATACGGAAGTCGTCATTCCAGGCGGCGAGTTTTCTTTTTTTGGTGA
>WQUQ01000333.1 GCA_009782025.1 Desulfobulbus sp.
CGCCGCGTAAATGGCGACCAGGGCGCGATATTCGGCGGCGAAACGTTGCAGCAGTTCGAGCGCGGTATCGAGATCGAGGCGGCGGTAGGCATCCAGCGTCGCGCCGTGTTCGGCGCGCAGCGATGCGCCGATGAGCGGCAGCCCGCGCAGCAGCAGATCGAGCTTGCCCAGCGTGATCTCCGCCTCGGCCGCGTTGCGCGCCGGCGTGTTGTCGACCCCGTTGCCAACCTCGTCGCCGATCAGCAGCGCGTCCGTGAAAGCCGCGAACAGCGGTCGCATTAACGCCGGAATCGGTGAATCGGCGCGGTTGCGCAGGCGTTCCATGAGTTGATGCAGGGTGTGAAAGGTGGTCAGCGTCGCCACCGTGGCGGTGTGCAGCGCGTGCAGTTTGCGGCTGTGCAGGCGCATCTCGCCGGCTTCAAAGAGGGCGGCGAGGCGTTCCGCTTCCAGCGTGGCGGCGTCGGCGGAGATTTGCAGATGGCGTCGTTCGAGTTCCTCGCGCGTGATCCGGTAGCGCATCGCATCGCGGCAGAGCGTGGCGAAAGCCGTGTACAGGCCGCGCACCCTGAAGACGATCTGATCGCTCTGGTGACTGGGAAAAAACACGTCGTTGACCAGCGCGTAGCAGAGAATGCCGAGCGAGATTTCGGTGACGCGCGCGATCGCCACATCGAATGCCCCGAGCGGATAATTGATGGACGGCAGCACGATCATGCAGGCGGTATAGCCGGAGAGCACGAAGCCGTAGGAGCGGGCATTGCGCAGGTAGGCCGCGCCGGCAGTGCACGATCCCGCCCACGCCGCCAGGGCGAGGAACAGCAGAGGCGCGTGCTGACCGAACAGGCCGATCAGGGCGAGCGCCGCGACCGAGCCGACCAGCGTGCCGATCAGCCGGTAAATACTTTTTTCCAGCGCCAGACCGGTGCTCGGCAGCGCCACGATGAATACCGTGAGCATGGCGCTGCGCGGTGAATCGAAACCGAGGAAAAAGGCGATCCACAGCGCCAGAAAGGCCGCCAGCAGAACCTTGACGACGAACAGCCAGCGCGGCCCTTCGCTGCTGCGCCAGTCGGCCAGCACCGCGAGTAAGGGATTGACGCGGCGAGGAGGCGCGGCTTCGTTCATGTCAATCGGCGAGATTGTCGAGCTGGCGGCGCAGCATGCGCTCGTGCTGGTGCAGCGAAGCGGCGTCGATGCCGGCATAACTTTGCTCGACGATGGCCCGGTAGTGCGGCGAAATGCTCTCGACCAGGGCGCGGCCGGCGGCGGTCAGCGAGATGACCACGCCGCGCCGGTCGGTATCGCTGCTGCGGCGGTCGATCAGGCCGCGCGCGGCGAGGTCGTTGCAGATGCGCGTCATGTTGGCCGGTTTTTCCGAACAGGCTTCGCCCAGTTCGGAGGCGCGCTGCGTTTCGTCTGCGGAGCCGTAGAGCACCATCAGCGCGGTGTAGCCGACGGTCGTCATGGCATGTTGCCTGAGCGCCGCGGCGAGCTTGTCCTGGGTGCGCTTCTGCACGTGGTAGGCGAGCCGGTTCAGGGTCACGAGGCGTGCGGGATAGTCCGGCATACGCTCGCTGCAACGCGCGATGCGGCGCTCGGTGGAGGCAAAGGCTTTCATGGTTGCTGCTCCTGCTGTGGCAAATCGCCGCTCCAGCCGCCGCCCAGGGCGAGCATCAGGTCGGCATAGCTCTGCCAGCGGTACGCCATGATGCGGGCTTGCATGTCCTGTTGCTGGATCAGGTCCAGCCTGCTGCTCAAAACCGCCAGAAAATCGGTGAGGCCGGCCGCATGGCCCTTGCGGGCCAGGTCGTGCGCCCTTTTCGCAGCCACGACGCCGGCGTCGATCAGGCGCTTCTGCTGCTCTGCCGATTGCGCCGAGGCCAGAGCGCCGGCGACGTTTTCGAGGGCATGCAGCAGCGTCTGGTTGTAGCTTTCCACCGCCATGTCGTAGCCGGCCGTGCGCGCCGCGAGATTGCCGCGCAGGCGGGCGCCGTCGAAAATCGGCAGCGAGACCGCCGGAGCGATGCCGCGCACCGCCGAGTCATTGTTGATGAAGTGGCTGAAGCCGATAGCCTGAAAGCCGATGAAGGCCATCAGGTTGATGTTCGGGTAGAAGGCGGCCTTGGCGACCTCGATGTCGCGCGTCGCCGCCTCCGCGCCCCAGCGCCGCGCGGCGACATCGGGACGGCGGCCGATCAGATCGGCGGGCACATTGGTCGGCAGGTGCAGCCAGTCGTCGTCAGCGAGATTCAGCGTCGGACGCTCGATGTCCTCGCCCGCTGCCGGCCCCTGGCCGATCAGCGCCGCAAGCTGGTGGCGGAGCAGGGTGATCGCTTCCGCATGCTGCTCGATCTGCGTCTGCAAGCGGGGAATCGCCGCTTCGAGCAGGCTGATTTCGACTTCGGTGGCGAGGCCGGCGGCCTGCTTTTTGCGCGTGATGTCGAGCGCGCGCTGACGATTTCCGAGGGTTTCTTCCACCGAATCCTTGAGCGTGTAATGCAGCGCCAGTTGCAGATAGGCGCGGACGATGCGGTTCTCCAGCCCGAGCCTCGCCATCTGCGATTCGGCCTCGGCGACGCGGGTTTCGGCCACGGCGGCGGCCAGCGCGCTACGGTGGCGGCCCCACAAATCGAGGTCGTAGCTGACATGGGCGGCGAGGTTGTTGTTCCAGTCGTAACTGCCGGCCCAGGGCGGCGGGATGAAACCGGTCGTGGTGAACATCTCGCGCGACAATGAGGCATCGATGCCGCCCCCCGGCTGCGTCGCCGCCTCGGCGATGCTCGCGCTGCCCTGCGCCTGCCGCACGCGCGCCTCGGCGATGCGCAGGCCGGGACTGTCGCGCAGGGCGGTAGCGATCAACTGGTCGAGCTGGGGATCGCCGTAGCGTTCCCACCAGCGCTCGGAAGGCCACTGCGCCGGTGTCGCGGGCAGCTTGGTTGCCAGCGTATTGGCATCGAGCCATTTTGCCTGCGGCGCACTGTCGCCCATGCTGGCGCAGCCGCCAAGGCCGAGCAGGGCGGTTGAAGCGATGA